>NZ_JBWBTV010000002.1:0-51759 GCF_056172975.1 Micrococcus sp. iso_26
ATGCACGTGGATAACTCCGGCCCGCAGCCGGTTTTCCCCACCCCTGCCGCCTGCCCGGCCGTCACCTCGAAAGACCTCTCCCCCATGGTTCACACCCCCGACCTCACCGAGTTCAGCACCGCTGGCCTGCCCCAGGTCAGCCAGAGGCAACTGCGTCTGCTCGAGGCCAGCAGTGAGATCGAACAGACCCCGGGGCAGCTGGCCTTCTCCACCCGGATCTGGGCTCAGCTCTCCTTGCCCTACAAGGACCCAGGCGAGCAGGTCCGGCACTGGACACGTCGCAACGGGAACACCACGGTCACGCTCTCCCCCGGCCCGGCCGGCTACCCCTACGGAGTGGTAGCTCGAAGTCTGCTGACCTGGATGTCAACCCAGGCGGTGCGCACCCGCTCCCGCCATCTGGACCCCGGCCCCTCCCTGCGCTCGTTCATGTCCAGCCTGGGCACCTACGCCCCCTCAGGAGCGAACCAGCGCCGCGTGATGGACCAGCTGCACCGCCTGAGCACGACCTCGATTCTGATCGAGACCCCCCGCGACCAGGGCACTACGCAGACGATCAACGGGCAGAGCTTCCTGGTCTCCTCCCGCTACCAGCTCACATACCAGAAGCCAGGCCATAAAACGGGCCATAACCATGCGGTGATCGAACTCAGCGAGGACTACTTCCGCGAGATCCTCCACTCCCCCGTCCCCGTGCTCACTTCCGCGCTAGGCGCCCTCGGCGGCAGCCCCATGAGACAAGACCTCTATGTGTGGCTGTGCTACCGAATGGCCACGCTCAATCGGGCCACGACCGTCTCCTGGGCCCAGCTGGAGGCGCAGTTCGGGGCCGAGTACCGCCAGCGACGCCAGTTCAAGGCCGCCTTCCTCAAGAATCTCGAGCAGGTGAAGGTGATCTACCCGAAGGCGCGGGTGGCCGTGCTCGACAAGGGCCTACGCCTGCACCCCTCCCCCACCCACGTCCCCAAGCCGGCACACCGGGACGTCCCTCTGCGCTCGCTCGGCTGAACACACTCGAGGGGCCCTCGAACCACTGGTTCGAGGGCCCCTCAGCTGTGGTCCGTCAGCGCTTGGGGAGCCAGAAGTCGAACACCGCGGCCACCAAGGCGCTGCGCGAGGGCGCCCCCAAGGCCTGGACCTGCTGATCCAGCCATGAGCGCTGCAGCTGATCAAGGCGCAACTGCACCTGGATACCCCCCTGCCCGCGGCCGGCGCCACGACGCCGCGGCATCCCAGAGCCCTGCGGCTTGTACCCCAGCGCCTCGAGCAGCTGCTCCTGGGAGAGCTCGTCGAATGCCATGACCAGCAGGTCGGTGTAGGTCATCTTCCGGCGGCCACGCTCGCGCTTGAGACGGTCCAGCACGGGCGCGGGCAGGTAGATAGCGACGTTGGAGACGACCAGCTCGTCCTCCTGCGGGTCGACGGTCGGGGCAGGCAAGACAGGGGCATGCGTGAACTCCTGCGTGGGTTCCACCGTGGATTCCTGCGTGAGTTCCCGCGTGAGATCTGGCGTAGCTGATGGTGCAGGTTCTGGCATGGAATGATGCACTGGGTATGGCGCAACTTCTGGCGTCTGAGCAGGGCGGTCAGCCGTGCGGCGGGCGTTGAAGAGGTTGCCGAGGTTGCTGGCGCGGTAGGTGGACATCAGCGCTGCCCTCCTTCCAGGGACTGGAGCCGGCCAAGGATCTCCTCGGCCAGAGCCGCGTAGTCACCGGCCACACCGTCCAGGCTCCTGGAGTGGAACGCCGGTCGGCGCCCGTCGCGGATCGCGGCGAACCGCTCCTGGTAGGCCTGGGCGACGTCGCCTTCAAGCTCGTGGATGAGCTTGCCGCGCTGGCGGGTATCCACGGCCGCCGCCGAGGAGTGGCGGATGCGGGCCGCGAAGACGGCCGGGTCGAAGGCCAGGCCGGCGAGCATCTCGTTCAGGACCTGCCGCGCGCCGGCCTCGATCTTCACGGCCTGGGAGTCGATGTCGAACAGGGCCACGCCCAGCAGCTGCACACCAGGGTTGGTCGTCTCGTGGACGTTGTGGAACCACTGACCCGTCTGTGCGACGCCGTCGTAGTTGCGCTCATCGGCCCTGGATACCAGCACGACGGCCTGGGCGTTGCTGAACACGGCCTCCACCAGGGGACGGTGTCCCGGGGAGGTGTCGAAGATGATCAGGTCCCAGTCCGGCAGGACAGCTGACAGGCTCTGGTGCAGCAGTTCAGCCAGGCTGGGGGCGCCGTATCCGCGGGCGACCTGGAGGCTGATGATCTCCTCCAAGCGGGGTCCGCTCTGCACGACCCCCAGGTTCTCGCGCCGCGGGTCCAGCGTGACAGGCAACGGAGCTCCGTCTTCAAGTGCCCGGCGAAGCTGAAGGCCATCCTGCGACTCGAGGCCAAGGTCTCGCCCCAGGTTGCCCTGGGGGTCGAAGTCGACAACGAGGGTGCGAATGCCGGCAGCGGCGGTCAGTCCGGCCAGGTTCGCGCAGACGGATGTCTTGCCGCAGCCGCCCTTGTTGTTGGCGACGGCGATGACGCCTTCAAGGCCAAGGTGCGTGGGGGTAGGGGTGGACACGAGGGGCCTCCTGAACTCGGTGATCTGACAGTGCGATCAGCCTACCGCATCCATCGGCAAAACACGAGAGATTTACCGAGTGAGTTGTGGTCTAGGTATGGCCCGCGTTATGGCATGGGAGACTCAGGCGAACTCCTGCTGGCATGGTGCGCCGACTGGCACAGATTATGGCGTTGAGTCAGGCGATGAGACGGCGAATGGCGGCCACGGCGCCCTCGTAGGCCGCCCGATTCACGCGGTAACGGAGCCGACGCCCACTGCGGTCAGCTGAGGGATCATCGGCCAGGACCACTCCGGCCGCCTCCAGCGCACGCAGGTTCACCCCCAGCGTGGAGCGGATCACCCCGAGCTCCGTCGCGAGTTGCTGGGCTGTGGAGCCAGGAGAGTGGGCGAGGGCGGACAGGATGTCGAGTCGGAGGCGGGAGCTGAACGCCGCGGCGGCGACATCCAGGGGGTCCGTGGGGGCAGGCGGGCGGGTCATGGGACTTTTCTACCCTCTGGAAGGGACACCATCCCTGCGCAGCGGCCTTATCCAGAGTGAAGAGGCGCCAACCTGCCATGAATTATGGCAGGTGCGGTACGCTTCACGGCGTAGGGACACATTCGGGAAAGGACGCCCACGGTGGCATTGAAGACGCGCAGCACCTCGGTCACAGCGACTGAGGACGCCCCCCAGGAGGGCACGCTGGCAGGCGGTACCGTCCGCCGCGGCCGGGCCACCGCCACACCGGTGGCCAAGCGCCGGGTCGGGGGAGTGGCTGTCGCTGCTGCGCTGGCCGTGGTGGGCGGAGTGGTCGCGTACTCAGCCTCCCTGACCAATGACGCACGCCCCTACCTGGTGGCCAACCAGGCGATCGAACGAGGCGACCGCATCGAGTCCTCGATGCTGACCACGGTCGATGTCGCCGGAGACCCCGGGTCCCTGGTGCCCGCCGACGAGTCGGGGACCGTGATCGGCCAGGTGGCCGTGACTGACCTGGAGTCGGGCAGCACCATCACCCGAACCTCCACAGCAGCCCGCGTCGGTGTCGACGACGGGCAGGCCCTGGTGGGCCTGGCCCTCGAGGCCGGACGCACTCCCTCCCGCGACTTGAAGGCGGGCGATCCGGTCCTGGTGGTGTTCACGCCGGGCAATGACAACGCCGACAAGGACAAGCGGGGAGAGTCGGTCGCCGCCGTCGTGGAGACCAGTGGCGTCAACGAGGCCAGCGGCAAGATCACCGTGGATGTGCGCCTCAGTGCCAAGGACGCACCCACGGTGGCCTCGTGGGCCGCCACGGACTCCGCCAGCGTGGTCATGCAGGGAGCGAAGAAGTGAGTGTGCTGACCCTGGCTTCCTTCGGGACCAGCCCCGGCGTGACGACCGCTGCCGTGGCGATGACCCTGTCCTGGCCCCGTCCGGTGTTGCTGGTCGAGGCTGACGCTTCCAAGCCCTCCTCGGTGTTGGCCGGCTGGCTGCAGGGGTCGATCCCCGCTGACAGTGGGCTGATCGGTGTGGCCCAGGCCTCGTTCCACCGCACGATCTCGGAGCAGGACGTCTGGGACCAGGCGGTGGAGCTCTCCGGGGCCGAGGCCACCACCGCTCGGTGGGTGCTGCCGGCGATCGCTGAGCCCCGTGCCGCGCGCGGGATGCGCTCGTTCTGGGCCGACCTGTTCGCCGTGCTACGCCGGATCTCCGAGCAGGACGTCGACGTGATTATCGACGCCGGCCGCGCCGAGGCCCCTTACGGGCGAGAGAGCCTGTGGGCCGACGCCGATCACCTGAACGTGGTTCTGCGCAGCGATCTGGTCTCCGTGGCCGCTACACGCTCCTACCTGCCCGAGCTGGTCACCGCCCGCACGGAGCGAGGGATCGGGGACTCGGTGTCACTGACGCTCGTGGAGGATCGAGCCCAGCGGCTGCCCTCCAAGGACGTTGCCACCGTCCTGGGCACCCCGGTGCGTGGACGACTGCCCCATGCAGCTGAGGCCGCGGCGCACTTCGGCGGGGGAGCCCGAGTGCCCACCCTGCGCCTGCGCCCCTACACCCGCGCGGTCCAGGCCCTGAACGCCTCGCTCGGGGACGCGTTGCTGAGCCGACGAGAGATTATCGAGAAGACTGAGCCCATGCAGGGGGAGCGATGAGCAACACCGGCCGCGACGACACCTCCCTGGACCTGCTCAACAGCCCGTACCTGACCGGGGCTCCGGCGCAGAAGACCGATCGGGTCTCACTGATCCCAGCTGCGGCTGGGGCCCATCTGAGCCGCCCACTCGGATCTCAGCTGGACTCGGTCACGCCCCTCACGGAACGCACCATCCCGGCGCCCTCCGCCGCGCAGGAGCCGACCCTGGAGACCTCGCCGGCACCGGAGGCCGCCCGGAACTCCCCGGACACCGAGATGAGCGCGTTCTGGTCGATCGTCAAGACCCTGCGCGACCGGGCCTCGGATCGCTACGCCGATGAGCTGGCCGGCCGGGAGGGCATCTCCGAGGACGAGCGGCAGTCCATGGGCTGGAAGCACATCGACTCCGTCATCGACGAGATGGACCGGGAGAACATGCAGACCGGCGGTCAGGCCGCCGCCTGGAGCTCCCAGGAGCGCCAAGCGCTGCGCCAGGCCCTGCGAGACGACATGTTCGGCCTGGGCCGGTTCCAGGCCCTTCTGGACGAGCCCGAGGTCGAGAACGTGCACATCAACGGCTGCGACCGCGTCTGGGTCGAGCTCGCCGGCGGACGCATGGAACCTCGCCCCCCGGTGGCCGACAGCGACGAGCAGCTGATGGCCGATCTGCAGTACCTGGCATCCCACGCGGGGGAGGAGTCCCGATCCTTCAGCGCCGCCTCCCCGGACCTGGACATGGACCTGCGCGGCGCGGTCCGTCTGGCCGCTACCGCCCCCCCGATCTCCAAGCGTCCGACCGCGGTCTTCCGCGTCCACCGCTTCGTGAACGTGACTCTGGACCAGATGGTCGAGACCGGCGTGATCTCCCCGTTGGCCTGCGACTTCCTCACCGCCTGCGTGAAGGCGCAGAAGACCATCGTGATCTCAGGCTTCGGCGGTGACGGCAAGACGACCCTGATGCGCTCCCTGGCCGGGCGCATCCCTCCCATGGAGCAGATCGTGACCATCGAGAAGGAGCGCGAGCTGCACCTGGACCGCCTGGACTCGCTGATGGTCCCCCCGATCGAGCTGCAGTACCGCCCGGGGGTGGGGGAGCGCACCGCGGACGGCTCTCGGATCGGGGAGTACACCCTGGCCCAGGCCATGGAGAAGGCCCTGCGACTGAACAGCCGTCGCATCCTCGTCGGCGAGGTCCGCGGCACCGAGATCACCGCGATGATCCAAGCCATGCAGACCGGCGCCGGCACGTTCTGCACCGTCCACTCCTACAGTGCCCAGGAAGCGGTCCACCGTCTGGTGGGTCTGGGCATGAATGAGTTCTCCGAGGCCTTCATGACCCGGCAGCTGGGCCACCACCTGGACATCGTCCTGCAGATGCGCAAGATCCAGGACGCCCAGGGTCTGTGGCGCCGCAAGGTCGTGACCATCGCTGAGGTCATGCCTGGAGACAGCGCCGACGGCATCTCCGTCGCACCGCTGTTCGAGATGCGCCCGGGCGACGACCACGCCCAGCCTGTGCAGCCCCCCGGGGACACCCGGCTGCGCGCTGACCTCGAGCGTGTGGGCTTCGACCTGACCCGAGTGGCAGGAGGCGCCTGATGCACACCCTGCTCATCACCCTGGGCACTGCACTGGCCGTGCTCGGACTCGGCCTGGCCGTGGTCAACTGGCGGTGGCCGGCGGAGCCGAAGGTGGCCGCCCCGGACTCCCGTCTGACCGCCATGGCCAAGCGCTTGGCCGCCCGATTCGACCGCAAGACCTGGATCGCGGTCGGCATCGCTGCCGCCGCCGGCTTCTTCCTGGCCCTGTTCACTCACTTGCTGGTGTACCTGCTGATCCTCCCGGCCTGCGTGATCCTGGTCCGCTTGGGGTTCAGTGCCGTCTCGACCACCAACCAGATCGACAAGCTCGCCCAGATGGAGATGTGGACCCGCTCCCTGTCCGGCCTGCTCACCTCCGGCGCCGGCCTGGAGACCGCCCTGATCGCCTCCCTGCCCAACGCCGGCCCCCTGATCCGGGAGGACATCGGCCGCCTCGTGGCGCGCATCCGGGCCAGCTGGAGCACCACGGACGCGCTGCGCCACCTCGGCTACGACCTGGCCGACCAGACCGGAGACCTGATCGTCATGCACCTGAACCTGGCCGCCATGCAGCGCGGCCGCGGCCTGGTCAATGCCCTGGAGGACCTGGCCGCCGCGGTCGAGGAAGAGGTGGCCAAGCGCCGCTCGATCGTCTCGGACCGCGCCGGCGCACGCCGCGAAGCCCGGATCGTGATCCTGTTCGTGGTCGGCGCCCTGTGCGTGACACCGATGATGGGAGGACCGATGGCCGCCTACCAGAGCCCGGCCGGGCAGATCATCTTCATCGCCCTGGCCTCGATCACCGCGCTGTTGATCTTCTGGATGACCCGCGTGGTCGCCCCCCAGCCCCAGATCCGGCTGCTCACCGCAAGGAGCTCCGCATGATGATCATCGCCGGCATGCTCTTCGGGCTGGCCCTGACCGCCCTGCTCTGGCCTCTGCTGCCGGAGCGCCCGCGCCTGTCCCTGGCCGCCCTGCCCGGGGCCCCCGGGCCGGAGATCACCCCCAGCGCCGCGCTCTCGTGGAAGGAGCGGGCTTCCCAGTGGGCCATGGCGCACCTGCCCGCCAGCATGATCCACGGCCTCAGCGACGCCGACCTGGATGTGCTGGGGACCACCCGGTCACGGCACACCTGGGCCAAGATCTACGGCGCGGCCCTGATGCTGGTGGTCGGCCTGTCCCTGAGCGTGGGTGCGCAGGTGTTCTACTCCATGCCCCTGTGGCTGTCGCTGGTGCTGGTGGGCCTGCTCGTCGCCGTCGTGTGGCTCGCCCCGGACGCAGAGGCCCGCAAGCAGGCAACCAAGGCCCGACGCGAGTTCGCCCGCGCGGTCGCCGTGTACGTGGAGCTGATGGCGGCCGAGCGCAGCCGCAACGCCCAGCCCACCGTGGCGCTGGAGAACGCGGCCGCCATCGGGGACTCCTGGGCCTTCCAGCGCATCCGCCAGGAACTCGTCCGGGCCCGCTTCTCCAAGGTCCAGCCCTGGGTCGCGCTCGAAGAGCTCTCCGTGCAGCTCCAGGTCCCAGACCTCGCCGAAGCAGCCCGTGTGATGCGCCTGTCAGGAGACAATGGAGCCAGCGTCTACGAACCGCTTCGAGCCCTGGGCCGGAACCTGCGGGTGCGCATGCTCAACGAGGAAGCCGCCCGAGAACACGAGGCCTCTGGCCGCATGAAGAACATCATCATGCTCATCGCTTTGATGTTCACCGTGATCGTCCTTACGCCGATGATGTTGACGTTGATCTCAGCGTGAGACGCTTCCGCCTCACCCGAGGCAGAAGAACCCGACAGGAGAGCGCCGAGACCGACTCGGTGCCGATGAAAGGACATGAGGACCCACCATGAACACCCTGATGCAGCAGTACCTGGTCCTGCGCTCCATGCTCACCGAGAAGGCCGAGGACGAGACCGGGGCCGAGACCATCGAGATCATCCTGGGCGTCATCGGCGCCGTCGCGCTGGCCGCGGCAATCTGGGCCGGCATCAACGCCTACGGCCAGGGAAAGATCGGGGATCTCGGCTGATCCCGGACCCGAGAACGACACGAGCAGGAGGGCAGATGATCCACCCCGCAGCACTGATCCAGCGCCTGCGCGAGAACGAGGCCGGTGCCTCGAGCATCGCCAGCGCGTTGATCACCCCCGTCGCCCTCCTGCTCGTGCTCGCCGTCCCGCAGGCGGGGGCCTACTACCAGGCCTCCACGGTGGCCCAGGCGGCGGCCAACGCCGCCTACAGCGCCTCCCGCCTGATGGAGGGCTCTGCCGCCGAAGGCCGCCAGGCCGCCCAGCAGGTCCTGGCCCAGCACGAAGGCAGCCTGCGAGGAGCCGAGGTGAGCATCTCCGCCAGCGGGGACCGCATGACGGTCACCGTCTCGGGCACCGCCCCCACGTTCACCGGGGAGTGGCTCAGCCCCCCGGTCACCCGATCCATCACCGGCCCCGTCGAGAAGGTGGTGAGATGACTATGACCGGTCTGCTCTGTTCGCTGCGTGCTCTGGTCCGTCAGGAGCGAGGGGAGTCCGGCATCGGGCTGCTCTACATCGCCCCGGCCATCGGCATGCTGATCCTCATGGCCCTGGTCGCCGGCCGCCTGGGCGCGGCCCAGACCTCACTGGAGGCTGCTGTGGGCGTCGCCGTCCGCGAGGCCACCTTGGCCGACACCCCGGGGCAGGCCCAGTCCAACGCCCAGTCCTCTGCGCGGATGACCCTGGACCAGGCCGACTTCACCTGCGGCGGTCAGAGCCTGGTCATGGACACCTCCGCGCTCAACAACGCCCCCGGGGTCCCGGGAGAGGTCACCGCCACCATCGAGTGCTCCGTTCCGCTGGCCAACCTCGCCGTCCCCGGCGTCCCCGGCTCCTGGACCCTGACCGCCGAAGCCGCGTCCCCCGTGGACACCTACCGAGAGAGGCGCTGATGAGCACCACGACCCTGACCTCGATCAGAGACTGGCTGCGCCGCGAGGACGGCGAGAGCTCCTTCCTGGTCCTGCTGCTGGTGCCCGTGATCGTGCTCGTCGGCTTCGGCCTCAGCGTCGACTGGGCCGGCAAGGTCCGCGCCTCCGAGGAGGCCGTGACCATCGCACTGCAGGCCGCCCGCTCCGGCGCCAACGCCGGCGTGCAGGCCGCGGCCGCCGAGGGGGAAGAGGTGCAGCTGGATCGCGCAGAAGCGGCCCGGGCCGCCCAGCAGTTCCTCGCCCAGTCAGGGGCCACCGGCACCGTCAGGACCACGAACACGAAGGTGACCGTCGACGTCACCGTCGAGTACCACCCCAAGTTCATTCCCGTCGGCGTCCTCACCGGACAGGGAACCGGGACCTCAAGCATCAGCCAGAACACGATCTGACCATGAAGGAGACCACCATGATCCGTCAGAAGAAGCTCACCGCCACCGCAGGCGCGGCCCTGTCTGCTGCTCTGCTCCTGACCGGCTGCACCGACGGGGGACAGGAGAGCCCCACCAGCGAGACGACGCCAGCGAGCGCGTCGGAGTCGTCGCCGGCACCGATCCCGGAGAACCCGTTGTCGTCCTCGGCGGCGCCGATCCCGGAGAACCCGTTGGACAACGGGTTCCCGGACTTCGAGCCGGTGACCTCGGAGCAGCCGGCCACGGACAAGGAGGCCACCGCGCGCGCGTTCGAGACGGTGGAGCTGATGTACGAGGTGTCAGGTGAGGCGCTGCGCAGTGGTGACCCGGAGAATGCTGGCGAGCTGTCCGTGGCCGCCACGGGAGGGATGCTCGAGCGTGAGATGGAGCTGGTAGAGGGCGTCCTAGGCAAGGGGGTCACCTATGAGGGCGAGTCCACGGTGGAGCTGATCGAGTCGGAGGTGGCCCCGTCGGCTCGGCAGGACGGGACGCTGATCGAGCGGGCGACGGTGCACCTGGTGGTGTGCGAGGACAACTCGCAGGTGAAGATCACCGGCAAGGACGGGGAGGCCAAGAACACCGGTGATGACCGATTCCGGGTGAACTACCGGGTGTCGTGGAATGAGCGGGCGGAGACGTGGGCGGTGGTGTCCACGTCGCTGCCGAAGCTGGATGGGCCGGAGGAGACGGAATGCTGATGCGTACGCGGGACAGGTGGGGGGCGGCGGGGGCGGCCCTGGTGCTCGGGCTGGGGGCGCTGACGGCGGCCCCGGCGGCGTCGGCCGTCGAGGTTGACGCCCGGTGCGCGAGAGGAGGGGGCGGTTCGGAATGCGTGTTCGAGGCGACGCAGCCGGTGATGCCGGGTGGTACCGCCCCGGAGGGTGGCACCGCCCCGGCGCAGCCGGTCAGCGGGGAGCCCAAGCGGGCCAACTTCTGCGAGATCAACATCCCGGAGGGGAGCACGCGGGACTGGAAGTTGCCACTGAGTTGTGAGGCCAACTGGGATCCGGTGAATGAGTGCATCTGGACAACGATGTCCCCGCAGCCTGCCCCTCCGCCCGGGGCTGATCCGACCCGGGGCGCGTGGGAGGAGTGCAAGCCCCTGGGGGGCACGCTGCTGCTGGGCCAGCAGGCCGATGTGCGGTGGTGGGAGTCCACGGCGGCTGGGTCGGCGTCTCCGGCGGAGGCGGCCCGGACGGTGGTGGCGCGGCTGCCGTTGGAGGGGATCGAGATTGGGATGGTGCCCAAGCCCGAGGCAGAGGACGGAGTTGGGGCGGTCGGGCTGCCCGCGTGGATGTGGGTGAAGAACACGGATGACCCGGCCGCGTGGGGGCCATACACGGCCACGGAGACAGTGGACGGGTTGGAGGTGACGGCCACGGCCACGCCGTTGTTCGTCACCTGGGACATGGGTGATGGGACGCAGGTGGTCTGCGAGGGCCCTGGCACCCCGTACGAGAGGTCGTTCGGGAAGAAGGAGTCCCCGACCTGCGGGCACACCTACATGGAGATGGGCAACTACACGGTCACCGCGATCACCACATGGAGCGTGGAGTGGTCGGCCGGGGGTGAGTCCGGGGTGATCGAGACCCTCACGCGGAGCTCTCAGCCGGTGAAGATCGGCGAGTTCCACGCCCTGAACGTGAAGCCGTGACGCGCCGCACCCAAGATACCCGTATGTGTCTGACGGTTAGCGCTAGACTGCCCCCATGAGCATGACCTCGAAGAGCAAGCCGCGAGGGCGGAGGAGTGACTACAGGGGTGACCGCGTGCCTGTGACGACAAAGCTGCCGCGGCCCTACAAGGAGAAGCTCGAGGCCTACGCCGAAGCCACGGGCGACTCAATGGCAGAGATCATTGCTCGCAGCACCATTGGGTTCCTGGACTCTGTGGACCTTACTGATTCCCCCGAGCAGGAGACCCTCGATTTGAAGATCGCATGAATGACGAAGGCGGACCCGCGCCAACGGATCCGCCTTCGTCGTCTGAAGCTTGACTAGATTCTCATCCCCACGAATCGCATCTAGTCGATTGAAGAAACCCACCCTTCAGAAAGGATTTGTTTCAGCTGATTCTGTTGTGAAGTCTCGCGCCGACTTCTGCTCCGCCAAGAGATCAGTCGGCGCCGTCAACCTCCCGCAGGAGGCCCACGTCGTATCCCCCGGAAGGAGGTACGTCGATCTTGACGTGCCCTAGTCTACCGAATCTGTTTCTCCATGGCACGTCCCCCCTGGGGGGCGGGCCGACTCCGCGGCACCCCGCGCCCTCACCAGCACGGCCACCCCGCGGCGCTCGTCGGCGCCGCAGGGGGAGGATCACGAACCCGAACCGCGCGGACTGGCGGCGGGTGAACCGGGCCCGTGAGACCGACCCGGCCGTGGTGCTCTCCCGCGTGCCGGCCGGCTCCCAACGCGTAGCCGCCCTGGACGAGGCCATCCCCGCGCTCGAGGCCCTGCCGGCGTTCGATCAGCTGGGCCCGCGACGTCGTCAGCTGATGCGCCGGCTGATGGCCGCCCTGGTGGCCGCCGCGGATGTCAGGTCCATGACATCCCGGCCTGGGCATGCCCGCCTGGAGGTGATGGTGGGGCGCAAGAGCAGCACCGTGTCCGCGGCGATCCGGTGGCTGCGTGAGCAGGGTGTGCTGGGCCTGGTCGCAGGCGGGCGCTCTGCCCGGTACGCGGCCCCGGGGCCAGACGGGAAGCGGATCAACGAGGCCGCGGTCTATGTGCTGTGCAAGACGGTGGCGCTGCAGGTGGCTCGGCTGATGCGGCGGTCCCAGAGCAGTGGGGGAGCGATAACGGATCAGCAGGTGCGGGTGCGGCGGTTCATCGACGTGGCGCTGGGTGTGGAGAGAAGTTGGACCCCTACCTCGTTAGAGGACACACCAGTAGTTCTAGAACAAACCACGCACGCGCGGGAAAGGCCGCAGACGGAGCTCTGGCCGGTGCATGCATCGGTGCGCACTCGTCGTCAGCAGCTCGCAGCAGCCAGAGCATTGCAGGATCGGGTCCTGAGCCTGCGTGCGCTGTCGGCCCGGGATGTTCGTTCCCTGGTCCGGGGGTTCTTCGAGGCTGGCTGGACGGTCGCTGATGTGCTGCACGGGCTCGAGCATGCACCTGCCGGTGCCCACCACCTGGACAGCTTGGGAGTCGGGCAGGACACCTCGCGTGTGCGCGGGCATGTGCGATGGCGCCTGGGACACTGGCTGGAGGCAGACGGCCAGGTGAGTACCTCGATCTCTCAGCGGCTGCAGCGACGCCGTCAGCGCGATCTCCTCGAGCAGAAGGCCCAGCGCGAGGCGGCAGCACATGCTCGAACGGCGGCGGCGTCCCCGTCATCGGCGCTCAGGCAGGCCGCGTTGAAGAAGATCCGGGCGGATTTCGCTCGACGTCGGCTGGAGCGGGAGTCACGTCTGGCCCGCGCCACCCCACCTCCCCTAAACTGAGGTGAGATAAACACAAGAGGGACATGGGGGAGCAGGCTATGCCTACTGCCTGATGAGACCCCTGAAACCACCATCTTGAGGCGGAGACACGACGATGCGCACTCTCAAAGGCCTGGGAGCACTGCTGGTGCTGCTGCTGCTCATGGTCGGCATCCCAGCAGCCCTGATCCTGTTCGCCGGCAACCCGATCCCCACCATGCCCGAGCTGCAGCAGGCACTGACCGGCGTCGACTTCGGCGGCACCTTCCTGCTCGGCACCATCCTGCCGCTGATCGGCTGGGGCTTCTGGGCTTCGTTCGTGTTCTCCGTGCTCGTGGAGGCCCGTGCAGCCCTGAACAACGTCACGGCCCCGCAGCTGGCGGGGCTCCGCCCGCAGCAGGCCCTGGCTGGCGCCCTCGTGGCGGCCGTGCTGGCCATCGGAGCAGGTACCCCGGCCACGGCCATGACTGCCCAGCCGAGCACCAACGGGTCCTCGATCTCCACCCAGCTCGAGGACACCCCGACACAGCCCACCGACCAGGCCGACGCGCGGCAGTACACCATCCAGACCGGAGACACCCTCTGGGGCGTGGCCGAACAGAAGCTTGGCGACGGCTCACGGTGGAGCGAGTTGGCCGAAGGGCTCAAGAACCGCCCCCAGGCTGACGGCACAACGATGAGCGACCCCAACCTCATTTACGCCGGATGGACCGTGGAACTGCCCGGCGATCAGACCGCCTCCAATGGGCAGAGGACGGCTCCCACCGATCAGGCCACGGACCAGCCCGACATCGCACCCGAGGCCCCGGCCAGCGAGTCGGCCCCGGCCACGGAGCAGGCTCCTGCATCCGAGCAGGCACCGGCAACGCCGCCGGCAAGTGTCCCCGGCGAAGTCGTCCCGCAGAGCGAGCGCGAACAGTCCCCGGCCCCGGACCAGGAGGCCTCGCCGGTACCCGGGGCAGCGTTCGTGGTCGCCCCGGATCAGCCGGCCTCAGATCGGGCCGAGGCAGAGACCGCGCAGCCCGAACAGGTGGAGTGGTCCACCCTGGGCGGGATCGGCGCCTTCGCCGCTGCGGGACTGCTTGGTGTGCTGGGCGCACGTCGGGCGATGCAGCGCCGGCGCCGGCGTCCGGGCCAGCAGGTGCCGATGCCCGAGGCAGAGCATGCCCAGATCGAGGCGCAGCTGAAGGTCGTCGCCGAAGCTGAGCAGGCAGACGAGCTCGACGTCGTGCAGCGATGGCTGGCCCGCTGGGCCCAGCAGTCCGGCACGACCTTGCCCGAGCTGTTTCTGGTACGCGTCTCGGCCCAGGAGATCGCGCTGTACCTGATGGGACCGGCGCAGCTGCCGGCCCCGTTCGTGGCCGCCGCTGAGGACGGCACGGTGTGGACCCTGCAGTCCGGGGCGATCGAGTTGGATGCGGATCTGCCCAGCGCCCCCTGGCCGGGCCTGGTCACCGTGGGCCAGGACGACACGGACGCTCAGGTCCTGCTGGACCTGGAGCGGCTGGGCACGCTGGGCATCGAGGGCGACCCGCAGCTGGCACCGCAGGTACTCGATGCCATGGCCGTGGAGCTGGCCACGGCAGCCTGGAGCGAGAACGTGCAGGTCACGCTGGTCGGCGTCGCCCCGGGCTTGGCCTCGGTCGTCGGCGGAGACCGGGTGCGTCAGATCGACGACCTGGACCACCTGATCCGCCTGCTCCAGGGCAAGGCCGAGGACACCCGTGCCGCGCTCACCGAGCAGGGCGCCGCGAACCTGGACGAGGCCAAGTCCATGAGCGCTGAGGGCGATTGGGCCCCCGAGATCGTGCTGCTGGGACTGCACCCGGACCAGGACCAGGCCCGACAGATCAACGAGCTGGCCGCGGCGATCCCGCATCTGGGCATCGCGGCAGTGACGACCTCGAACCCCCTGGACGCACAGTGGGTGCTGACCCTGGAGGACGAGCGCAACGCTGACCTGCAGCCCACCGGCCAGCACCTGCGCCCGCAGCTGGTCACCCCCGAGGAGACCGAGCAGATCACCCAGGTGCTGGCCACCGCCCTGCAGCAGCCCCAGGACACCGGGAAGACCTCCACACGCATCGACCCGGCCGAGGTGCTGAACCCGAGCAAGCACCTGACGGCGGTCCCTGACCCGCACGAGCCCGCAGCTGACCAGGACGAAGAGCCGACCGGGCAGACCCCGCAGGTGAGCATCAGTGTCGCCGACGAGCGCACCCTGGATCAGTACCTGATCCCCGCTGAGCAGACAGAAGACGCCCACGACCCGGCCGGCGAGCTCGACGACCAGGACCTGCAGCCCGTGGTCGAGGAGCAGACCCCTGAGAAGACTGCCCCCCAGCTCGAGACCACCGCGGAGCAGCCAGCCCAGGACGAGCCCGACGACACCCCTGCCGAGCAGGCGGCGACCGAAGGTGCCCTCGAGCCCGAGGACGACGCAGCCCCGGATGCCGCGGGCCATCAGCAGGAGCCCGAGCAGGCCACCCGCGAGTCGGCCGAGGAAGACGCCCAGGACCAGGCGCCGGCGGGTCAGCCGGACACTGCCGACCAGGAACAGCGTGCTCCTGCGGCCACGGTCAGCCAGCTCTCTGCCCAGAGCCCCAAGGACGACCTCGAACGGGACGCCGCCCAGATGCTCGAGCAGAAGCACTCCGGCGCGCCGATGATCCGGCTGCTGGGCGAGATGAAGGTCATCGGCGCCCGCGGCACCGCGCCGATCAGCGCGTCCAACGGCAAGGTCTCCCAGGCCCAGGAAGCCCGGTGTGTGGCGCTGGCCGCGTTCTTGTCGCTGCACCCCGGGGCCACCGCTGAGCAGGTCCACGCCGCGTTCTGGCCCAACGCCCGCCCCGAGGGCAGTGCAGCCTCCTCGAACCGGAACAAGCTGGCCACGCACACCCGGCGCCTGCTGGGCCAGGCCGAGGACGGGACCGTGTACTTCCCGGCCGTGACCACCACCGAGGGCTACCGGCTGGACGAGTCCGTGCTGACTGACTGGCAGGTCTTCCAGGAGCTCGTCGGCGCCGACCCGGTCACCGCCTCCACGCCCTCGCTGCTGGCAGCGATGCAGCTGGTCCGCGGAGAGCCCTTCGCTCACGCCAAGCCCAGGAACATCGCCTGGGCGGACGAGTTGGTGCAGCAGATGACCCAGCGCATCTGCGACGCCGCTCACGAGCTCGTCGCCCGCTCCCTGGCCTCCGGCAACACCGAGCATGCCCGCCTGGCCGCGCGCGCCGCGCGCGCCGCGGACCCGGCCAACGAGGCCGCCTGGCGCGATGCGATGCTCGCCGAGGCCGCCGCCGGCCGCCGCGACGAGGTCGCCCGCCTGGTCGAGGGGCTCCACGCCTACCTCGAGGACTTCGAGGACGGGCTGGAGCCGGAGGAAGAGACCGCCGAGCTCATCGAGCAGCTCAGGAACCACGGCTACCGTGTCGCATCCTGAGGCCCCCGCCGCCACCGGCCCGGCGCCGTACCCGCTGCCCCCCACGGCCGTACGGCGCGGGATCGGTGCCGGCGGGGCGTTGACGGCCGCGGCCGGCGTGCCCGCCCTCGCCGCGACCGAGCAGCTCAGTCTCGCCCAGTCACACCTGCTCATCTGCCTGATCGCCCTGGTCCCACTGGGCATCTACATCGGGCGGGTCGACCGGTCCGTGCACCGGATACCGAACTGGGCCGTCGCCGCCCTGGCCCTGATCCACCTCGGCGCCGCGGCGGGGGTGGCCGCCGCCGGCGGGCAGGCCGCCGCGCTCACGGCCCTGGCGCTGACCGGGGCAGCAGCGGTCATCTTCACCTCCCTGCACCTGCTCGGGGGCACCGGCATGGGCGACGTCAAGTTCGTCACCGCCGCCGCTGCCGGCCTGGGCGTCCATGGTCCCGGAGCGTGGGTGCTGGCCGTGACCCTGTCCTACCTGCTCGCCGCGACACTCGCGGCCATCCCGCGGCTGCTCACCGGCCGCCGCCACGAGAAGATCCCCCTGGGCCCCTACCTGGTCGCCGGGCACCTGATCGTGCTTCTCGTGCTGCTGCTGACCGCCTGACCTACGATCAGCCCATGCCTCGGACCCGGATCTTCACCGTCCGCGACCGACGCGCACTGACCGCGGTGCTCACGGCCGGGCTGCGCCACACCGACATCGACACGATCATCCACTCTCACCCCGTGCCGGGGGACCCCGGGCACGACGCAGGCAAGGCCGGCCGCGTCGGACTGCTCACCGCCACGCTGCTGGCCAGGAGCGACCACACCGGACTGGCCCAAGCCCTGACCATGGCCGACACCACCAAGGTCATCTCCGCCGGCCACGGGCCCGCCCTGCAACGACTGCGCACCAAGGCCGGAGACGTCCCCGCCGCCGAGACCCCCACCCCGCCCGGCGCCCCCGGTCCCACGCCAGCCGCCGACCCGGACCCCGAGCCGACACCCCACCTCGACGACACCCCCGCCGTCGAGCTCGGCGACACCCCTGCCGCGGAGATCGAGCCCCAGGAGCGCTCGGCGTTGCCGGTGCTCACGCTGGATGGCCTTGAGATGGACCACCCCATCGTGGCCATCCTCGTGGACGCTGGCGTGCAGGTGCTCCCCAGCACCGATCAGGCCCCAGCCGGGCACCTGGTGCTCTCGGCGACACCCCCTGCCGAAGAACACCACCGCCCAGGAAGGGACATCCGCGCCCCCGACGGGCCTTCTGCATGATGAGGCGCCCCGGACGAGGCGCCCGCCATCAGCAGGCCCCGACCCCCGACGCCTGCCCCACCGAAAGGCACGATCATGCTGATGCTCTACACCCGCCCCGGCTGCGGCCCCTGCGCCGGCCTCAAGCGCCGCCTGACCACCATGGACCTGCCCTTCACCGAGGTGGACATCACCCAGGACCCGGCCGCCGCCGCCCGGCTCAAGGAGGCAGGGTTCACCACCGTCCCGGTCCTGGAGGACACCGCCACCGGGCAGATGTGGCCGGGAGTGGACACCGAGAAGCTCACCGAGGCCAAGCGGCGCCACGACCGTGCCCAGGCCGTGAACCCCTGCTTCGAGCTCGGTCAGATCGAGGCTGACGAGCCCCTGCAGTGGACTCCGACCAGCGGCAACCTGCTGGTGGTCGGTGACCGGGGCAGTGGCAAGTCAGCCATGCTCGGCCGGGTCCTGCAGGCAGTCGCCGGCGCCGGTTGGCAGGGGTGGGCCGTCGGAGTCGACGCCCGCTGCTGCGCCCCGAGAGATCACCGCGTGCAGGTGTGCACCGCCGACGTCGAAGACCAGCTCGAGCGGATCACCAGCGCCTACGAGCTGATGGAGCAGCGCTACCAGCTGATGGAGCAGGCTCAGCTGGCCCAGGAGTGTCCGCAGCAGGTGCAGCCGATCGTCCTGGTCCTGGACGACTACGAGGACCTGCGCCAGCGCTGGGCCGATCTGGGCGCTCAGGGCCATCCCGGGGCTGACCAGGCCGAAGCTGCTCTGATCAGCATCGCCCGACTGGGACGGGCCGCGGGCCTGCACCTGGCCGTCGCCTGCCGGGGCATCGCCCACCACCTCGGCCCGACTATGGTCGACTGCGGCTCCACGGTGGTCCACACCTCCCTGTGGGGCACCGTCCCGCTCGCAGACCTGGCCCATGCGCACTGAGAAACACCCCGAGACCGAACAGCAGCCGGCCGGCGAGCCCACCCCGGTGCTCGCCGGCCAGCTCGATGCCCTGGAACTACTACCCGACTGGCATTAGGACAATGTAGAGTTGTTCTAACTGTCAGATCGCCGAGGAGGGGTCCCCCATGGCCTACCGCAAGTTCCAGGGCGGCGCGATGCGCGAGCAGGAGCGCCACCCCACCTTCCGCCCGGCGCCGTACCGTCATCTGGGCGAGCGCAAAAACCTCTGGGCGGACTACGTCACTGGACGCGGCGTGCTCGACAACGGCACCACCGTGCCCCCCAAGATCGGCCCGCGCCGGAAGAACCCGAACCTGACCGACATGCTCGACACCGCCGCAGCCGTCGGGGTGGACCGGATCATGTTCACCGGCAAGGTCCCCATGATCGACCGCGGCCAGCGCCACTGGCTGCTCGTGCAGACTCCCGGTTGGATCGACGCGGGCCACTTCATGGGCTCGCCGCCAGTGGGCCGGTTCGAGCACCGACAGACCGGCAAGCGCATCCAAGTCGCCGCGGCCAGCACCTGGTTCGGCGACACCCCCCTGACGCCCGAGCAGGCCCGCCTGGCCTGGCAGGCGCTCGGGAACATCATCGAGGCCAAGTTCCGGGACGGGAAGCTGATGGACACCCCCACAGCCACCGGCAGCAACCTCTGGGCCCTGTCCCTGCCGAAGAACCTCGAGCCCTATCCGCTGGCCCCGGACATCGCAGAGGAGATGCACCGCACCTCCGGGCAGCACCACGTCGAGCACCTCGTGGCCGGGGAGTCCTCCGACCCTCACGAGGACTGCATCCCCCTGCTCGACCCAGACACGACCCCCAAGATCGACGGGTTCGCCTACGTCGACGGCAGGTTCATGTACGCCGCCGTCTGCTCCGAGCTCGGCGTGGGCCCCGGGGAACGGCTGAACCGGGCCGCCACCGCGGACCTGCTGCGGGAGAACCCCTACGCCCGCGCCCGCATCCACGTGAGCTTCACCGTCCCCCAGGACTGGAACCACATCGGGATCTTCGGGGTCCGTCACGAGAGCGTGCGCGAGGGCTGGTACTGGCCCAACCGCCCCGGAGCCACCGGACACACCTGGATCGACGCGGCCGAGTGGCACGTTGCCCAGCGCTTCGGCTGGCAGGTCGACCCGATCGAGTCGGTGGTGTTCAACACCCGTACCCCGGCCGCACGCGATCGCAACCGCCTCACCGCTGCCCGCCCCCTGGACACCTGGCAGGCGCGCCTGACCGAGGCCCGTGCCGCGGTCGCGGCCGATGCAATGATGTCCGAGACCATCAAGGCCGCCGTCACCGCGGCGCTGCGTTCAATCCTGATCAACACCGTCGGCAACTTCGCCTCCCGAGGCCGCGATCAGACCCATGTCACCTTTGACCCCAAGGAGATCCCCGCCGACGCCGCCGACGTCAACCAGCGCGGCAAGGCCTTCATCTGGACGGAGAAGGCCCGTTGGAACTCCCAGGCCGAGCGCTACTACCACCCCGAGCTGGCCATGCAGGTCTGGGGCCGGGCCCGGGCGCGCATGCTCTCCGGGCCCATGGCCGACGGGCAGTACGGCGGTGCCCTGCACGTGCCGCCCCAGACCCTGCTCGGGGTGCGCGGAGACGCGATCTACACCACGCAGATCCCGCAGTGGTCCCTGCCCGTGGAGCGCGGCGGCGCCGACGACGGCCGGGTGGGGCGAATGCGCCTGCAGGGCTACCTCGAGGGTCCGATGAAGATCCCCACCAACGAAGCCGAACGCAACAAGCTGCGCCGCAAGGCCGCGGCCACCGGCGTGGACGCCGCCTACTCCGAGTTCGAGCTGCAGAGTCGCCCCGACGACGACGGCGCCGGCTACCTGCCGGGGGAGGAGGACGCCGGTGAGTGAGCCCACCGAGCAGCTCAGCCCTGCAGAGCTCGTCCAGCGCTCCCGCGAAGCCTACGGGCTGACCTGGAAGGAGATGGGCGCGGCCATGAACCGCTCCCCTCGCATGATCCAGAAGATCGCCCGCGGGGAGAGCTCCGGGGAGTCCTACCGCGGGGCGCTGACCGAGCTCTACGAGCGAGGCACCGTCTCCGCGGCCCCGCCCCGACGCCGCAACGCCGCCGGCAAGCTGGTGCCCGTGCGAGCCAAGGCGGGGGCCAAGAAGCCCACGATCACCCCCAGGGACACCCGCCCGGGCGGCACCGGGCGCTCCGTGGGCGCCTACCGCTCCGAGACCGTCCACCTGCCCGACGGCAACCGCATCCACCACATCGTGGTGCCCAAGGGCCGCGGCCAGGCTGCCCGGGATGCTGCGGACCGGGAGATGCGCACCAAGCTGACCAACATCGCCCGCGGCACCCGATGGGCGGACAAGCGCGTGCGCGTGCGGGCCACCGTCGACATCGGAGGCGGTCAGACCCGCACCTTCGACGTCGGCTCCAAGGGCGGGTACCTCTCCAACGACATCGTCGCGGACATCCGCTCCCGCAGCGGAGGCAGCGTGAAGGCCTGGGTCTCCTCCCAGGTCGGAGACCGCTACGCCCAGGACTCCGTGGCCCAAGGACAGCTGGTTGGCTTGTCCCTGACCACCTTCAACGCCACCCGCTCCAAGGAGGAGCGCGTGGCCCAGGACGCCGCCGGCACCCGCCGGTGGGGACGCCGAGGAGGCACCAGTAGATGGAAGTGACGCCCCACCCACCGGTCAGGCGCTGGCAGGAGGAGCTCGACCCGGCCGCTCAGCTCGGCCCCTACCAACCCCCCGTGGTGCTGCTGGACCTGCTGGCCCGCCTGTTGGGGGCCGAGTCCTACGCGGCCGCCGACGAGCCCCGGCGACGTCGTATCCGTGCGACCGCCGAACAGATCCGCTCCGCCGGCCTGGACCCGCGCGTGATCGGTCTGGTCGCCGAACCGCGGATCACCGAGTTGATGGGGGTGTCCGAGACCACCGGCCGCTCCACCCGCCAGCGTGACAAGGCCTTCCCGCGTGCCGTCGTGCGCGGGCGCCTGTGGTGTGAGCCGGACGTCATCGACTACCTCGCGCACCGCCAAGAGACCTCTCCGCGTCCCGGGGCGTTGCGCAGTGCCCGCGTCGCCCACCGAGAGAAGACCC
Organism: Micrococcus sp. iso_26; assembly: GCF_056172975.1. Taxonomy (NCBI): domain Bacteria; kingdom Bacillati; phylum Actinomycetota; class Actinomycetes; order Micrococcales; family Micrococcaceae; genus Micrococcus; species Micrococcus sp. iso_26. Next base: position 21,760 of record NZ_JBWBTV010000002.1, read on the forward strand.
AGGAGGGCCTGCGCCCATGAGCCTCATCTTCAAGAACGACATCGCCGTCTGCCCGCACTGCGGACAGCTCGCCGGATTCGGGGTCGATTCCCGCGTCCAGGTCCTCCCCGACCTGGGCGAGTGGGGTGATGAGGACTACGAGGCCATCACCGCCCAGCGTGAGCACCGGGCCGGCGCCACCGAAGTCATCGTGGTCAGCTGCAAGGCGTGTGGAGACGCAGTCGTCCTGATGGACATCTGGGGCAAGGATGAGGACCAGAGCCAGCCGATCGTCCGCAAGATGATCGCCCCCGCCACCGCCACCCGTGCATTGCCGGCCGAGACACCCGAAGCCGTGAAGTCCCTGTTCCAGGAAGCCAGCGTCTGCGAGGCTGCCGGGGCGCTGCGCGCCGCTGGCGTGCTCTACCGGGCCGTCGTCGAGGAGCTCGTCAAGGACCAAGGGGGCACGGGCAAGGACCTGTTCCACCAGATCGACAGCCTGCAGGGCCGACTCGAGGAGGACCTGCTCGAGGATCTCCACGAGTCCAGAGTCATCGGCAACGAGAGCGTCCACCACGGCGTGACCTTCGAGACCGAGGAGATCGGGGACCTGGCGTCGGCGCTCCAGGAGGCATGCCGCGTGCTCTACGAGGTTCCAGCACAGCGACAGCGCTATCGCGCCCAGCGGGCGGCGCGGGTGCAGGCGCGCAAGGGGAAACGCTGAGCACGAGCCGGCGGAGGGAGCGGCCGCCGCGGTGGTAGGTCATCATGGGACGACCGCCGCAGAGAGAAGAGTGCCGCCCATGCAGACCAAGCCCCTGTCCTGGGACCAGATCCGTGCCAACGCTGCCACGTTCGTGCACGAGTGGGCCGGGGAGTCCTACGAGAGGGGCGAGTCCCAGTCGTTCTGGACAGACCTGTTCGCCGTGTACGGAGTGCGCCGGCGGGCAGTGGCCCGGTTCGAGGCCCGTGCGCGCAAGGCCGACGGCGGCGGCGGCTTCATCGACGTGTTCTGGCCCGGCATGCTCATCGCCGAGCAGAAGTCCCTGGGCAAGGACCTCCAAACGGCCGAGGACCAGGCCCTGGCGTACCTGGCAAACGTCCCGGAGGCTGAGCAGCCGCGCTACGTGATCACGTGTGACTTCGAGACCTTCCGCCTGCGTGACCTCGAGGCGGCCGCTGGCGCCGAGGACGCGGTCATTGAGTTCCCCCTGGTGGACCTGCCGACCGAGGCCGAGCGGTTCGGGTTCATCGCCGGCTACCAGAAGCGCACTTTCGGCTCCGCCGAGCAGGCCGCGGCCTCCGTGAAGGCCGCGCAGCTGATGGCCGACCTCTACGTCGAGCTGGAGGGCTCGGGCTATGACGAGCACGAGGCCTCCGTGTTCCTCGTGCGCACCCTGTTCGCCCTGTTCGCCGACGACTCTGGGCTGTGGGAGCGGGACCTGTTCCTGGAGTTCATCCAGACCCGCACCGCCGAGGACGGCTCAGACCTGGGCGCCCAGCTGACCGCGCTTTTCCAGGTGCTGAACCGGCCGGTGAACAAGCGCATGGCCGGCACGGACGAGCTGATGCTGCGTTTCCCGTATGTGAACGGCTCCGTGTTCGGGGAGGCGGTGTCGATCCCGTACTTCACGAGCTCCATGCGGGAGAAGCTGCTGGCGGCATGCCACTTCAACTGGGGGTCGATCTCCCCGGCGATCTTCGGCTCGCTGTTCCAGGCCGTGAAGTCCAAGGAAGCCCGCCGGGAGCTGGGGGAGCACTACACGACCGAGGAGAACATACTCAAGCTGATCGGGCCACTGTTCCTGGACGAGTTGCGGGCGGAGTTCGTGGCGAACATCCACTCCCGTCCCGGGCTGCGCAAGCTCCAGGACCGCATGGGGGGCATGCGGTTCCTTGACCCGGCGTGCGGGTGCGGGAACTTCCTGATCGTGGCCTACCGGGAGCTGCGCGCCCTGGAGCTTCAGATCCTGGTGCGTCTGCAGGAGCTCTCGGGCAAGCAGGCGCAGACCTCGCTGGTGATGGACGAGGACGAGAGAGTGCGGGTGCGGATGTCGCACTTCAACGGGATCGAGCTGGAGGAGTGGCCGGCGACCATCGCCCGCACCGCGATGTTCCTGGTGGACCATCAGGCGAACCAGGACATGTCGCTGAAGATCGGGGTGTCCCCGGAGCAGCTGCCGTTGACCGAGTCGGCTCACATCGTGGTCGGCAACGCGCTGCGCATGGACTGGAACGAGGTCGTGCCGGCATCCGAGCACGTGTACGTGATGGGCAACCCGCCGTTCATCGGCCAGTACACCAAGACCGCCGAGCAGACCGCGGACATGAAGGCCGTCTGGGGCGCCGACTACGACGGGTACCTGGACTACGTCACCGGCTGGCACGCCCAGGCCATGCACTACTTCGCCGGCCAGCCGGTGGGCCGGTTCGCTTTCGTCACGACGAACTCCATTGCTCAGGGTCAGCCTGTGCCGGCCCTGTTCGGACCGCTGCGCCGGGAGGGCTGGTCCATCCCATTCGCGCACCGCACCTTCGCGTGGACCTCCGAGGCGCCCGGGGCGGCTGCCGTTCACTGTGTCATCGTCGGCCTCTCCAAGGGGGTGTCCTCGAAGGGGGCGCGGCTGTTCTCCTACCAACGCCCCCAGGGGCATCCGGTCGAGGAGCCGGTGACCGGGATCAGCCCGTACCTGGTCGAGGGGCCCTGGGTGCTCGTGTCCAAGCGCAGCAAGCCGCTGGCGAACCTGCCGGCCGCGGTCAAGGGATCTCAGCCCACGGACGGGGGCAACCTGATCGTGGAAGCGGCTGCGCACGAGGAGGTAGCCGCTGATCCCGCGGCCGCGAAGTACCTGCGCCGCTACGTCGGTGCGCGTGAGCTGATCCACGACACCCCGCGTTGGTGCCTGTGGCTGGAAGATCTTGACCCTGCCGACCTGGCGCACTCTCGCGTGCTGCGGGAGCGCCTCGAAGCGGTGCGCCTGTTTCGCTCCGATAGCACGAAGCAGGCGACACGGGATCTGGCGGCCTCCCCGCACCTGTTCACCGAACGGCGGGCCCCGCGCACGGACTACCTCTGCATCCCACGGCACGTCTCCGAGACACGCGCGTTCTTCACGGCCGCCAGGTTCGGCCCCGAGGTCATCTCCGGCGACGCCAACTTCGTGGTGGTCGACCCTGACGGGGTGGCCTTCGCGGTGATCTCCTCGTCGGCGTTCATTGCCTGGCAGCGCATGGTCGGCGGTGCCTTGGAATCGAGGCTTCGGTTCTCGAACACGCTGGTGTGGAACACGCTGCCCCTGCCGGAGATCTCCGAGACCGACCGGGACAAGCTGATCGAGGCCGGCGCGGGTGTGCTGGCGGCGCGGGCCGAGCACCCGGAGCGATCCCTGGCGCAGCACTACGCTCCGCTCGCTATGGACCCCGCGCTGGTGAAGGCCCATCAGCGCTTGGACCGCGTCATGGACGGCATCCTCGGCCTGCGGCCGGGAGCCGACGAGAAGGAACGGCAGACCCGCCTGATCGAGCTGTACGTCCGGCGCCAGTCAGGCGAAGCGCCCTCCCGGCCGTGAAGTCGATCCAGGTGTACGAGGGCCCGGCCTTCACGACCCCGCAGCAGGTGCACTCCACGCCCTACAACCGGGAGCCCTACGTCCGAGTCACGCTGCCCGATGAAGGGCGTGTGGACGCGATGGTGACCCGGTGGTCGCCGACCCACGTGCTGATCTCCTGGGAGGACACGCCTGGAGGGGAGCGGCGCCAGGCGTGGGTCCCGGCCGGCTGGGTGAAGCGGATTCCGTTCGAGGAATCGGCCTGGAAGGACTCCTACCACCAGCGCGGCCCCTGGGATGACTAGGCGGCCATCACCTGCCGAGCCGCGGCCGGCACGAGCCCGTGGGCCTGGGCGAACTGGAAGCGCATCGCCTGGGCGAAGTGCGGCTGAGCGGCCATGAAGGCCACCACACGCTCGACGTCTGGACGTTCGGTGACGCCGTCGGCCCTGCGAGCGAGAAGAAGATCGGGGCGTGCTGCCGCCCATGCGGCGACGTCCTCATCCGTGATGGGCAGGGACGTGCTCATCCGCCCCCACCAGGACACCTGGACCATGACGGGCCCTCCTATGTTGATCTGACCTAAACATAGTAGGTGTGCGGGGGAGGGGCCTGCAATGCCTTGGACACGAAGAAGCGCCCCGCGGGGTCCGGCGACTGTCAGATCAACCAGGAGGTGCGGGGCGCTACTGCACTCCAGCCTACTGCACAGGCGGAGCGGTCGGGAAGGCGTCGGGGTGGTCCAGGAACCGTCGCAGGATCACGCAGCATCGCCACCAGCTGGCCGCCGCCGAGCGAGCGTGCATGCGCTCGCTCTCCTGGACAACGGCCTCGGCCTCGGCCAGTGCGGCTTCCAGATGCTCCCGCTCGATGCTCATGCCTGCACCTCGCCCTCCCGCTCTGGTGCCCGGCTAGAGCAGCGCAGACCTGCCGGCGAGGCTGCGGACCAGTGCCGGTCCAGCAGATCTGCCAGCTCGTCCAAGACCGCCCAGGCGCCTTGCAGCTGGTTCTCGAACGCGCGCAAGTCGATCGGGTCGATGTAGTCCGGGCCGGTGAAGCCTCCGGCGGCATCCACCCGGACGTAGCCCATCCGTACACGCTCAGCCTGCCAACGCGCCGCGCGCAGGGCGTGGATCAACGCCTCCGCCTCCGCATCGACCTCCTGGGCGGTGGCCGGCTCGCTGGCGCGAGGAGGGCGCTGGGGGAATGAGGTGGGCGACATGAGCATCTCCGGGGCAGGGGGCGGGCTTTCACTACCAGAAGGCCGTCTGCGCTCCCCTGTGTCCCTAGCTGTACTGACCGGAGACGTTGATCGAGCGATCTGGCATGAGGTGACTCCTCGACCACGCATCATGTTTCCGCCGGAGTCGGCGTGGGGACTCTCAGGAGCTGGCTCCGCCTGGCTCGGTGGCGAGGGCCAGCCTTGTTGCCCAGTCCCTCGCGTGGACGACTGCTTCCTCGGGGCCGCTGATGGTGAAGGGGGCGCCGATCGACACCACGGCGAATGTGGCCCAGTCCAGATCGGTGGCTGGGATGTGCACGATGCAGGTCCCTGAGTTGATCGGGGTGGCGGTGCCCCACTCTCCGAGCGCGCTTTGCGCTGCTTCTGCGGTGATCTGGACAGTGGCGGTCACGTCGTGGACCGTCTGGGTCCTCATCACGCTCGTGCGGACATACTCGGCAGGATCGGCCACGGGAAGCCGTCGCGGGGCGAAGCTCTGCCTTGTGCGCTGGGTCTTCGTGATCCGGTCCATGCGGAACGTGCGCCAGTCCAGACGCTCCAGGTCGTAGGCGACCAGGTACAGGCGCTGGTGCAGGGAGATCACGTGATGAGGTTGCGTCGTGCGCTGTGAGCGGTTGTCGTGGGCGTCTGTGTAGGCGAATACGACGGTCTCATGGTCGCGTGCTGCCAGCGAGAGTGTCGTGAGAACGCCTGTGTCCACAGGGGGCACGGCTCCATAGGGGCCGGGCAGGGTGGAGAGGTGCCGGAGGGAGTCGATGCGTCGGCGGATCTTGGTGGGCAGGACCTGGACGATCTTGGACAGTGCGGTCACGGCAGCGGTTGAGTCGGTGGAGTGGGCGCCCGTGGCCGCGTCCTTCAAGGCCAGGACCACGGCTGCCGCCTCCTCCTCGCTGAGCACCAAGGGCGGAAGACATCCCCCGGGTGCGAGTTGGTAGCCTCCCCCGGTTCCTCGCTTCGTGACGATCGGGTAGCCCAGGTCCACCAGGCTTTCGACATCGCGGCGCAAGGTCCGGGGGCTCACCTCCAGTCGTCCGGCCAGCTCCTCGCCGGACCACTGGCGTCGGCTCTGGAGGAGCGTGAGCAGCTCCAACACCCGAGCACTGGTCGTCGACATGGCACCATGCTACGAACACTTGTGGTCATATCCTGTCCACATTGATTGGTTGGCTGAACGCATGGTTCATAAGTCACCACCCATGATCTCCATCGACGGCCTGCGTCGCGTCTTCGCTGTCCGTGGCGGGGAGGACGTAGTCGCCGTTGACGACATCTCACTGTCGGTACCCCGAGGCGAGACCGTCGCCATCCTCGGCCCGAACGGTGCTGGCAAGTCCACGTTGATCCGGATGCTCACCACGTTGCTGCCTCCGTCCGCAGGCGCCGCCCACGTGGCTGGCTTCGACGTCGTTAGCCAAGCACGTCGCGTGCGATCGGCGATCGGCTACGTCGGTCAGGGCAACAGTGCTGGACATGCCCAGCGCGCCAAGGACGAGGTCATCAGTCAGGCCAGGATCTACGGCGCCGGCCGCGAGGAGGCGATCCGACGTGCCGAAGAGGTGTTCGCCACCTTCGGCCTCGAAGGCATGGAGCGGCGACGCACCCGCGAGATGTCGGGAGGCCAACGCCGCCGCCTCGACCTCGCCATGGGGCTGGTTCACAACCCGAGCCTGCTGTTCCTCGATGAACCGACCACCGGCCTCGACCCACAGAACCGCGCCAACCTGTGGGAGCACATCCGCCGGATCCGCGAGGAAACCAGCATGACGGTCGTGCTCACCACGCACTACCTCGACGAGGCCGACGCCATGGCCGAACGCATCGTCATCGTGGATCGTGGGCGAATCCTGGCGGACGGATCCGCCCGGGAGCTCAAGGAGCGCCACGTCGGCAGCCACGTCACCCTCGTAACCAGCGACCAGCCTTCGGCCCAGGTGTTGGCTGCACACATTCGCGATGTGCGCGAGGTGGAGCACGTCTCCGCGAATGGCTGTGCCGTGCGAGTCCGGGCCAGCGATAGCGGCTCGGCCATGCCCAAGCTGTTCAGCTTGGCCGCCAGCCACGGCATTAGCATCACCCGGGCGCACGACGAGGAAGCCACTCTCGACGATGTCTTCCTCACCCTGACCGGGCGCAGCCTGCGCGACGCCACGACCGAGGAGGCCGCATGACCATCCCCCGCACGGCTCGGCACAACATCGCTACCGACACGTTCTTGGTTGCCGCCCGCGAGCTCAAGCCAGTGGCGAGCGACCCCTTCTCCTTGGTGGTCGGACTCGTCCAACCCCTCTTCTTCCTGCTTCTGTTCGGTCCCCTGCTGAACGCTGGGGGCGGCTCCTGGGCATGGTTTGTGCCCGGTGTCCTGGTGATGATCGCCCTGTTCGGCACTGCCGGTGCCGGCTCGAACCTCCAGATGGACCTCGTCAGCGGAACCCACGAGCGCCTCTTGGTCACCCCACTGGCACGACCGGCACTCTTCCTGGGCAAATCGCTCAAGGAGTTCGCCCCACTGGTCGCCCAGGCCCTGGTGATCATCCTGGTCATGCTCCCCTTCGGATTTCGACCCCACCCCGTTGGCGCCCTCATCGGTCTCCTTCTCCTGGGGATACTCGGCCTCGGCATCGGATCCCTCAGCTACGCCCTCGCCCTGGCTGTACGCGAGCAGGACTGGCTGTTCTGGACCGTGCACCAGACCCTGCTCTTCCCGCTGATGATCCTGTCCGGCATGCTCCTACCCCTCGACGCCGCACCCCAGTGGATGAGGGCACTGGCCACGGCCAACCCCCTCACCCACGTGGTCAACGCCGAACGGGACCTGTTCGCTGGACAGTTGGCCACTGCCAATGTCGGCTGGGGCTTCACCGCAGCCCTCCTCACCGCCGCGATCGGCGCCCTCGTCGGGCTCCGCTCCCTGACCCGCAGCACCGCATAGCCAACCCCACCGCGAAAGGACGCATCACCATGAACATCCTGGTCACGGGCGCCACCGGCCGCATCGGCAGCCACCTCGTCCACCAGCTCATCGCCGAGGGCCACCACGTCCGCGCTCTCACACGACACCCTGAACAGGCGCGGCTCCCTCAGGGCGTGGAGGTCGTGCAGGGTGACCTCACGGACATCGAATCGCTGCGGAATCCCCTCCGTGACATCGAAGCAGTGCACCTCATCACCTTCGGAGGGGAGCATGGCGAACCCCTTGCCAACGGTGCCGACATCATTGCGCTCGCACAGCAAGCTGGCGTGCGACGTGCAAGCGTCCTCGCTGGTTGGGCGCCCACCAGCATCGAAGAAGCCCTCGAGGACAGTGGTCTGGCCTGGAGTCGTGTCGAGCCGGTCGAAGTCATGTACAACACCACCGACTGGGCCGAGGAGATCCGTGACCACGACACGGTGTCCACTTTGGCGACCTACCCGAGCGCACTCGTCCACGAGGCGGATGTCGCCGATGTGCTCGCGTGTGTTCTCACTCAGGAAGGACACGCGGGGCAGAACTACCGAGTCACTGGCCCACAGGCCCTGACCCCGGGCGAGCGTGTCGCCGTCCTGTCCGCAGCAGTTGGCCGTCCGATCCGCCACGTCCAGCTCACCGAGGCCCAGGAGCGGGCACGACTCGCAACCCATGGTCTCGGCGATGACTACGTCGAGTTCGGCATCCAACTCGCCACCAACCCGCCCGAAGGAGCCGGGCGCGTCTTGGACACCGTTCCCCGACTCACACAGCACGCCGGGCGGACCTTCGAGGAGTGGGCCCGCAGCCACGCCGCCACCTGGTGACGCTGGCAGGCATCCCCTCGGCGCCAGCAAGGATCTAGTCCCCTCGCCCAACGCGGGCGGTGGCCTCAAGGCCGCCGCCCGCTTGATCTTGGATCACTAAATGTCGCACCCGAACGCTACCCTCACCCCACGTCACCGACTGCGGGTTGCCCAACTCGTCGTAGACGACGGGTGGGCGGTCAGCGAGGTCGCTGCCCGGTTCCAAGTCTCCTGGCCCACTGTGAAGCGCTGGGCCGACCGGTACCGAACCGGCCAGTCCATGCAGGACCGCTCCTCGCGGCCGTACCGCTCACCGAACAAGACCGATCAGATCACGGCCAGGCGCTGCATCCGGCTCCGGCTGCGCTTGCGCGAAGGCCCGGTCCAGCTCGCGTGCCGGCTCAACATTGCGCCATCCACGGTCCACCGGATCTTGGTCGACGCGCACTTGAACCGGCTCTCGCACGCCGATCGCGCCACCGGTGAACCTGTCCGCCGTTACGAGCATGACCATCCCGGGGGGATGCTGCACGTCGATGTGAAGAAGCTCGGGAACATCCCCGATGGCGGAGGCTGGCGCTACGTCGGCCGGCAGCAGGGCGATCGCAACCGGGCCGCCACCCCGGACAAGCCCCGCAACAAGTGGCGGGACCCGCTCATGGGCAGGGCCTATGTCCACACCGTCATCGACGACCACTCCCGTGTCGCCTACGCCGAGATCCACGACGACGAAACCGCCCTCACCGCCACCGCAGTCCTGGTCCGGGCTGTCGAGTGGTTCAACCAGCGCGGGGTCACCGTCGAGCGGGTCCTCTCCGACAACGGTGGCGCCTACCGCTCACACCTGTGGCGCGACACCTGCGCGAAGTTGGACATTCGGCATAAGCACACGAGGCCGTATCGTCCGCAGGCCAATGGGAAGATCGAGTGGTTCCACCGGACCTTGGCCGACGGCTGGGCCTACGCCCGTTGCTACACCTCCGAGACGGAGCGCTGCGGTGAGCTTGACGGTTGGCTGCACTACTACAACCACCACCGTCCTCACACCGCCTGCGGGAACCAGCCGCCCTTCTCACGATTGACCAACGTCTCCGGTCAGTACACCTAGCCGGGTTCCGGGTAGGGCGAAGCCCCCAGGTCGGAGGGGGGATGACCTGGGGGCCTCTGGGCCAGGAGTTCAACGGGATTTGCTCAACCGGCCGTGCCCTCACCGTATCAACGCACCACAGCGGCCGGGGCGCCCCTGTGTATAGCCATCCCTAGACAGGCACCTCGAGGGGTGAGGGCCACTGCTGTCCACACGTCGAGGCCGGCGGTGTGACGCGACTTGTAATATGTGCATCCAGACATGTTAGGTTAGACATAACGGGGTGGCGTACCCCGACCCACAGACGAAGGAGACCACCATGCCTGAGTTCTACTACTCGGCCAACGAAATCGGCCGCCAAGCCGGATTCCCATCCCCGGCCAGCTGGACCCGCATGCGAGAGGCCATGCCCGCCCCCGACTGCGTCATGGTCAGCAAGATCCCCGCCGCCGGCTGGACCCTGAACACCTGGGAGGCGAACCTTCACAAGCAGGTCCCCGCCCGCCAAGAGCCGCTCCGCGAAGCCATCGGCCGATTGCGCGACCGCGAGGTCGAGCTGCTGCGCTCCTACATGTCCACGGAGGGCTGAGCGATGAACGCGATCGAGATGAAGTGCCGCCGAGAAGCCCTCGGGCTCTCCCGCGATGCGCTGGCGGACACCCTGGACGTGCGAGAGCAGAACATCACCCGGTGGGAGTTCGGTAAGAATCCCCCGCGCGACTGGACCTGGATCGACCAGGCCCTCACCGCGCTCGAGGACTACCGCGAGCGCCTGGTCGTCGAGTTGGTCGAGCAGACGCTGCGGGAGCATGCGGAGTCGGGGGCGGCGCTGCTGATCACCTATGCGGACCGTGGCTCGTTCTACCGCTGGTTGCCGGAGATGGAGTCTCCTGAGCTTGGGGATGGAGTCGCGGTGATCCCGGTGGAGTTGCATCGCTCCGCTGTGGCGGAAGCGGCGCGTCGGCTGCGTGTGGAGCACGATCTGCACCCGCTGATCGAGGCCGTGCCCAAGCCGGCTCCGAAGGACTGAACCTGGGTCTCGTGACTTTTCGTGCGCCCACGATCTGCAAGGAGATGACCGTGAAGCTGACCGTCTTGGATGCAGTGCTGCATCCGCGTGCTGGACGTGTCGCCGTCTCGACGGTACGCCCGCTGGTCTCCGGCCGATGGGGGCATCGTTGGTGAGCAGGATGCGTGGATGGGTGGCCGGTGTGGTGGTGGGCGTGCTTGGCCTCGGCGTGGCCGGTGCCGCTGGCGTGGGGCCACTGGATGGGCTCAGCACCGCGGACGCCTCCCGGGTACCTGGGCTGGAGCAGGTGCTCGAGCGCACCGGGCTGGACCAGCTCCGCGCCCCGGTCGAGCCTGTGCCGGGCGAGATGGGCGATGCTCTGGAGCATCTCGGCGCCACCCCGGCGGCGACGTCGGCCGGCGACTACGACCGGGACGAGTTCGGCCAGCGCTGGGCGGACATCGACCGCAACGGCTGCGACCAGCGCAACGACACGCTGCGCACTCAGCTGGGGGAGGTGCAGCTCAAGCCCGGCACCGGCGGGTGCAAGGTCCTGGCCGGCACCCTCACTGACCCCTACAGCGGCCGTGTGCTGGCCTTTACCTCCACGGACCCCCAGGCGGTGCAGATCGACCATGTCGTCTCCCTCTCCGATGCCTGGAGCTCGGGGGCCTGGCAGTGGAGCCCGGACCGTCGCGAGCAGTTCGCCAACTCCGCACAGAACCTGCTCGCCGTCGACGGGCCCACGAACCAGTCCAAGGGCGACAAGAACGCCGCGCAGTGGCTGCCCGAGACCGCGGCCGGGCGCTGCCTGATGGTGAAGACGCAGATCAAGGTGAAGACCGACTGGCAGCTCACCGTCACCGACCGCGAGCGCGCGGCGATGCGCAAGGTCCTGGCCGGCTGTTCCTGAGCTGGGCGTGGGGGTGTCGCTGAGAGGGGGTGCCGTGGAGACTGGAGGGGTGGCGCGGAGTGGTCGTGCCCGGGTGAGCGTGAGGGAGTACGGCATGAAGTGGATCCGTATGGACGGCACCGGCTGGGACCAGGACTGGGTGGCGAATGAGGCCGCCGTGCAGTTCGCCTTGCTCAAGCAGGACCAGCAGGGCGCGTGGTGGTTCGACCTGGCCTCGGGGAATCAGCTGGCCCTAGTGGTCGACGGGGGATTCAGGATGGGCCGGCGAAATGAAGAGGCGCAGCTTGAGCCCCATGACAGTCGCTACCGGGTGTTCTTCCGGGCTGCGGGTGGGGACATCACCGAGCTGACGAGCGCGATCCTGCAGGCGCATTCGACTCGGGGCGCTCTGGATGCGTCGAAGGATGGGCAGGAGCGGTACACCCATGTGCAGCGGGAGGCGGTGCGCCTGATCGACGATCTGCTCATGGGCTCCGAGGCGCCGGCCCCGAAGGCACCCGAGGTGCAGGAGAAGGCCGAGGAGAAGGGTCTGCGTGGGGTGTTCGGGCTGCGCCGTCGGCCCTGAGCGCGGAGGGCGCCTCGGCACACGAGCAGGGGGGCGGGGGCACCGGAAGGTGTCCCCGCCCCCCTGCTCGTGCGCCGGACTGCTGGGATCAGGGTGCGGGGGTGGCCGGCACGGTGGCCTTGCACTGGACGACGGCGTCGGTGCCGGCGCCGCCGGTACGCGCGTCCAGGGGAGCGGTCTGGGTGTCGGTGAGGATCTGGCAGCGGGCCTTGCCGGGGGTGCGGGAGGGGTTGGGGCTCACGAGCACGAGGACCTGGTCGCCGGGGTAGACCGTGGGCTGCAGGGTCAGCGGGGCGGTGCCGGCGGCGGGGAAGTTCTGGGACGTGTGGGTGTCCACGGCGGAGCCGTTGACGAAGAGGTTGATGCCGCCGGTGACGTTCTCCGCGGGGGCCTCGCCTTCGGGGATCCAGGAGACCTGCACGCGCAGCTTCACCGGCTTGGGTGCGGAGGTGGAGCTGCTGGCGGCCGAGCTCGAGGACGGTGCCGCCGCGGAGGTGCTCGCGGGCGCCGGCGTCGTCGAGGACGGGGTCGTCGACGAGGGCGCCGGGGCGGGCTCGGCCATGCACCCGGACAGGAGCAGGGCGGCGGCGGCCAGCGGGGCCAGGAGCAGGGGGCGGATGCGCACGAGGGGCTCTCCTACAGGGGTTGAGGGGCGGGGCGAGGGTGCGGGGCAGGAGGTCAGGTCCATCCTGCCCCGCCGCGGGGACCGGCCGGGGCCGGCCCCCGCGGGGAGGGTCAGGGGGTGGGCATGCGCAGCCGGCCGTGGGCGTCCGGGCCGCAGGTCCAGGTGAGCATCCCGGGCTGGCCCGGGGTGCCGGTGAAGCTCACGGGCGTGCGGGAGGCTGTGGAACCCGCGAGGTCGGCCAGCACGCCGGCCGGCACCGTGACGACCTCGGGGGCGGGGGTGCCCCGCGGCTCCGGGGCGCAGGGGATCGCCGGGGCCTGGTGTTCGTGGGCGTAGCTGCGGGCCACGGCCAGCGGATGATCGGCCGCGGCCGCGTCGTGCAGGGTGAGCTGGCCGTCCTGGACCGCCAGGATCACCCGCGCCCCGAGCGGACCGAGGGGCCGCAGGCGGGCGATCAGCGCGGCGGTCTCGAACACGTGCAGCGCCACCGGGGCCAGCGTGGGCGCATCGACGATCGGAGGCACCGGCGGCCAGGACCGGGCCGCGGCCATCGAGAACTCGTCCCCGCGAGCGCTGCACACGCGCAGGCGGGTGCTGCCGACCGGCTGCACGAGGTGGACGTGGCGGGCGGCCGGGAGGTCGTCCGGGTCGCCGTTGCGGGTGTGGCGGGCCGTGAGCGAGCCGAGGGTGAGCGCGTGGAGCAGGTCATCGGCCAGGAACGTCATCGCGGACATGAGGGGTCTCCTTCGACAAGGGGTGCAGGAGGCCGGATGCCTCCCGCGAGAGGGGTGAAGCAGGGTGGTGGTGGGTCCCCGCGGGGCCCCACCACCTGGGGGTCAGGGGCGGACGATGAACACGTCGCCCTCGCAGTAGTGCAGGCGCTCGTTGCGGCCGCAGCGGAGCCGGTAGTTGTAGTGGGCGTTGTAGTCGTAGGTGCTCCAGCCGGCCTCCGCGAGCGCACCGGCCAGGGAGTGGTCGGCGTTGGCGCCGGAGTAGAAGGCGTCGCCGGAGAAGCTGGTGGCCTGGGGGTCGTAGGTCTTGAGGACGTCGATCACGCCCTGGGCGGTCGTGGGGGCCTGCAGGCGGAGCATCGCCTGGGTGAGCTCGATCTGCTCCCAGTAGTCGTCCATGGGGGTCTCCTTCATCGGGGTGCCGGGGGCCTCATGCCCCCCGCTGACATGTCAAACCATACACCCAAGGGGAGGGGTGTGCAACCCCGGGGTGCAGATCACCTGCCGAGGAGCTCGTTCACCACTTCACGCTGGCGCCGCCGCTCGACGGCGGTGGCGGGGGTCTGGGTGTGGGGCACGCCGAGGGCGTCCAGGGTGGCGGCGGTGGCGCCACGTCGGCCGGCCTGCCACAGCAGGGACAGGGCGGGCACGCCGTTGAGCATCGGCAGGGACTCCAGCCGGCCGGGGGCGACCCGCCGGCGCCGGAACAGCTGCTTCTGCTCGGCCTCGCTCCACAGCTCCAGGGGTGCCGGGACGGCCAGAGCGCTGTCCTGCATCCGCTGCCAGTCCCGCGTGGCGCGGCGGCGCACCACCTCCAATAGCGCCAGCAGGACCAGGAGGAGACCGGCCATGACCGCTCCGCTGACCCAGTGGCTGGCGGCGATGCCGGTTGCCAGGAACACGGCCGCGCCGAAGGCCAGGGCACCGTAGAGCCGGCCTGCGCCCATGGAGGGGCGCCGGGTGGCGTCGAGCTGCCACATCGCGGGGTGCTCAGGCACCTGGCGCATCAGCTCCCGACCCTCGGGGGTGTCGGCGACCAGCCACACCCCCGTCTCCGTCGAGTAGGGCACGACGGCCGGCGCAGGCGCGGGGGGTGCCGCGGACTCCGCGACAGGGGCGTTCGAGGCCCGCAGCCCCAGGGTGGCCAGCAGCCCCTGCCCCTCGGTGGTGACCTTGCCGTCGTCGCGCAGGTCCGGGTTGCACTGCAGGGCCAACTCGACCAGCAGTGCTCCGTACCCCTTGTGCTGAGCCTGCTTCGGGACGTTCAGGCCGGTCGTCTCGCCGGAGGACCAGGCGATCGTCCCGACGCTCTTGTTCCACCCGTCCTCGCTGACCATCAGCTTCGAGTCGAGCTCCGCGGGCCAGGGCTCCTCGAAGAGGAGGATGCGGCCGTCCTGGGGGGTCTGGCCCGGACGGGCGGGGGTGCGCAGGTAGGCATAGGCGGGCGCGCCCTTGTTCGTCCGGTGGGCGCCGAGGGGGAGGTAGTTCATGTGGTCCATCTTCGTCATCGCGGGGACTCCGTATCGGGGGTCCGCGAGCGCCCCCGGGGGGCGCTCACGGGTGTGGGAGTTGGTCAGCGGGCGGCGCCGTGGTGGCGGCACACCTCGCAGGTCGCCAGGTTGGTGGCTTCGGTGAGGCCGAGGCCCTTGGCCCACTTGCCGAGGATGGCGGGGGTGATCTTCGTCCAGACGGTGGTGGTCGTGGTGACCGTGCGCAGGCGCGGGCGCTCCTCGAGGCGGGCGGTCAGGGACATGGGGGCGTGGGTGAGGCAGGTGATCTGCCCGTTGAGGTCGACCCAGGTGCCGGGGGACTTGATGGTGGCCATGGTGGCTCTCCCTTGCTCGGGGTGCCGGGGGCCTCGTGCCCCCTGCGACGTGTCTAACCATACACAATGGGTGGAAGTGGTCCAACTCCATGCGCCCGTGGGGGTGGCGCGGGGTGCCGTCATACCCTGGAAGCATGGGACCGGAGATCGTTTGGCAGGGTGTGGGGCCGAATCTTGTCAGTGCAGCGATTACTGGTCTGGTAGCGCTCTGGGTGGTGTACCGCACGGCTTGACCCCGGCAAGCGCACTGTTCGAGGTCGCCGGGATGGGTCACCACCCAACGCACGGGGAGTGGGCACAGATCTTGGAAGCGGCAGATACGCAGTTCGACTTAAGACGTGGACTGCCTTCGCCTGCCCGGTGAGACGAGTCCGTGCGAGTGGGGGACTAACCGACGCCGTGATGGAGCTTGCGGGATGACACGGTCGTGCAATCTTCGCTGCAGCTCGACACCGGTCTCAGGACCGCCCCCCTGGCAGCCCTGGCCATCACCGCCGGCACCACACCGCCCGTTCCCTATCGACACGGCCCGGACAGCATCTAGGTGTACTGACCGGGTACGTTGGTCAAGCGTGAGAAGGGCGGCTGGTTCCCGCAAGCGGTGTGGGGCCGGTGGTGGTTGTAGTAGTGCAGCCAGCCGTCGAGTTCTCCGCGGCGTTCGGTCTCGCTGGTGTAGCAGCGGGCGTAGGCCCAGCCGTCGGCCAGGGTGCGGTGGAAGCGTTCGATCTTCCCGTTGGTCTGCGGCCGATAGGGCCTGGTGCGCTTGTGCCGGATGCCGAGCTCGTGGCAGGTGTCTCGCCACAGGTGTGAGCGGTACGCGCCGCCGTTGTCGGACAGGACCCGCTCAACGGTCACCCCGCGTGCGTTGAACCACTCGACGGCCCGAACGAGGACCGCGGTGGCGGTGAGGGCGGTTTCGTCGTCGTGGATCTCGGCGTAGGCGACGCGGGAATGGTCGTCGATGACGGTGTGGACGTAGGCCTTGCCCATCAACGGGTCGCTGTACTTGTTCTTGGGCTTGCCCGGGGTGGCGGCGCGGTTCTTCTCGCCCTGCTGGCGGCCGACGTAGCGCCAGCCGCCGCCGTCGGGGATGTTGCCGAGCTTCTTCACGTCGACGTGCAGCATCGCCCCGGGGTGGTCGTGCTCGTAGCGGCGGACCGGCTCCCCGGTTGCCCGGTCGACATGCGAAAGCCGGTTCAGGTGCGCGTCGACGAGGATCCGGTGAACCGTCGACGGAGCGATCCCCAGCCGGCAAGCGAGCTGCACGGGTCCTTCTCGAAGACGGAGACGGAGCTGGATGCAGCGCTTCGTCGTCTTCGCGTTGGTCTTGTTCGGCGAGTGATGCGGCCGTGACGAGCGGTCCTGCATCGACTGGCCGGCGCGATAGCGGTCGGCCCAGCGCTTCACAGTGGGCCAGGAAACCTGGAACCGGGCGGCGACCTCGCTGATCGGCCAGCCCTGGTCGACCACGAGCTGGCCGACGATCAAGCGGTGGCGCGGGGTCAGTGCTGCGTTGGCGTGGAGCAAGAGCGTCCCCTTGGAATAGACGGAGGGGGCCGATAGCTCGACCCCCTCACGGTTGTTAGCGTGGATTCCTCTGTGGACCGCTGGCCCTAGGCCAGACCCTTTGCCAGCTCGATGGCGGTGAAGTGATGTACGGCGCTGGGCTGCTCGAGCTCGTCGAGCACCGCTAGGGCCAGGTCCGCAGGGGTGATCCGCGACGTGCCATCGTGGTTGATGAGGAGCGTGTCACCGCTACGGCGATAGGCGCCGGTTCCCTGTCCGGGCTCGAAGACTGCCGACGGACTCAGGTAGATCCAGTTCTGGTTCGGATGTTCGGTACACGCGTTGAACTGGTCGAGGCTGGCCGACGCGACGTCACGCCACTGGGTCGGCACGAAGGCGGGGTCGTCCAGGACGAGCAACTCTCGATCGTGAGGTGAGCGCAAGGGCGCTGCTCCTCCCACGACCAAGACCCGGACCCCCGCGACGGCGGCGTGGTCGAGGACACGGCTGGTCAGCGGAGCCACACGGCTTTCGTCGCCGGGGGCCATGCGCACGGCGAGCACGACGGCGTCTGCGTCGTTCAGGACGGGCTGCAGGGGTGCCTCGAGGTCTGTCAGATCGAGACGAGTGACGGTGGTATGCGGGTCGTTGGTCTCCTGTGGGTTCCGCGATACGGCAGTGACGTGGTGGCCGCGGCGTGTGGCCTCCTGCGCGATCGCTGCGCCGGCCATGCCGGTGGCTCCGAGAACCGTGATGTTCATGAATTGTCCTTTCGACGATGG
This sequence comes from Micrococcus sp. iso_26, assembly GCF_056172975.1. NCBI lineage: Bacteria > Bacillati > Actinomycetota > Actinomycetes > Micrococcales > Micrococcaceae > Micrococcus > Micrococcus sp. iso_26. The sequence goes on from NZ_JBWBTV010000002.1 coordinate 39,323, forward strand.
GTGGGTGCGGGGAGCTGGCCACAGACCATGGCGGCCAGGGCGATCGCGAAGCCGAGGTACTGCTCGGCTCCGAGGTGTTCGTGCGCGATCAGGGCGCCGAGCAGGGCGGCGACCAACGGCGAGAGAAGTCCCAGGAGGGCTGTGGACGTGACGGGCAGGCGTCGGATGCCGGTGAACCAGAGGCTGTAAGAGACCAGTGCCCCGACCAGGCCGAGCCAGGCGTACCCAAGCCAGCCACGACCGGAAATCACTGCCGGTGGCCCCTCCACCAGCAGCGCCGGGATCGCCAGCAGAAGGCCGGCGGCCGTCAGCTGCCAACCGGCCAATGCGATGGGCGAGACACCTTGGGGGAGCTTCCACTTCTTGGTCAGGACCACGCCCGTGGCCATGGCCCCTGCGCCACCGAGTCCTGCAGCCACACCCACCGGGTCCAGGGCGGCGCTCGGCCCAAGGACCACGAGAGCCACCCCCACGACACCCACGACACCCCATCCCAGGCGCCAGCCGGAGAGTTGCTCGTGGAGGACAGCCACGGCCAGCAGGGCAACGATGATGGGCTGCACCGCACCCAGCGTGGCCGCGACCCCGCCCGGAAGACGCTGCGCCGACAAGAACAGCAGGGGGAAGAACGCGGCCATGTTCAGACCGCCCAACACGAAGCTCTTCCACCACCACGAGCCGCGCGGCAGCTGCCTCGACAGGCCCACCGCGATGATCCCTGCCGGCAGCGTCCTCATGAACGCGGCGAACAAGGGGTGTCCGGCTGGGAGGAGGTGGGTGGTCACGATGTACGTTGTCCCCCACGTAGCGGGGGCCAGCGCCGTCAGACAGGTCCACAGCAACGCACTGCGGGCCCCATGGGAAGAAGTGTTCACCGATCCATCGTCAGTCGCCCACCAGCGGTGAGTCCAACACATTGTTCTCACCCAAACAATGACCTGCAATCATGGTTTAGTGGAACTCCAACAGCTCAGGTACGTCGTGGCGATCGCCGAGGAGCGCAACTTCACGCGAGCAGCAGAACGCTGCTTCGTCGTGCAATCAGCACTGAGCCACCAGATCAAGGCCCTCGAACAGGAACTCGGCACGGCACTGTTCGTGCGCTCATCCCGTCGGGTGGAGCTGACCGCCGCCGGCGAAGCCTTCCTCACGGAAGCACGCGCCAGCCTCGCAGCCGCCGACCGTGCCGTGGCGGTCGCTGCCGAGGCCGTGGGCCAGGTCCGCGGAAGCCTATCGGTAGGTGTCATCCCGACGGTCACAGCCGTCAGCGTGCCCGACATCATCGCGGCCTTCCACGCCAGCCATCCCCACGTGGACCTCACCGTGCGGGGCGGGGGAAGCAATGAGTTCATGCGCGACCTCGGCAGCGGGAGACTCGACGTGGCCTTTCTCGGCGTGGACGCCGACGTCGCCCCAGCGTCCGGACTCACCGCGCACGAGATCGCCCGAGGGCGTCTCGTCGCCGTCATGGCGTCACAACACCGGCTAGCGCACACGGGCACCCTGGCCCTGGCTGACTTGGTCGACGAGACGTTCATCGACTTCCCGGCCGGGTCACCAGGCAGACTCCAAGGCGATCGGGCATTCGCTGCCGCAGGCCTTCAGCGCCGCGTGGGCTTCGAGGCGATGTCGACCGAGTTCATGCTCGCCCTCGTCGAACGTGGGTTGGGCGTCTGCCTGCTGCCCGTCGAATGTGTGCCGGCTAACCCAGCGCTGCGAGCAGTTCCCGTGGCCGATGGCCCCTGCCGGGCCGAGTACGTCGCGTGGGGCTCTTTCAATCCGAGCCCCGCGTCTCGGGCGTTCATCGAACAGGTCAAGGAATCAATCGCCCTGCACATGGTCGGCTGATGCCGGTCCCATCGATCAACGTCTCCGGTCCGTACATCTAGGGCGCCCACCTCGTGCGAGCGGGCGCCCTAGACGCAGGGCCTCAGTCTTCGGTCACAAGCCGCCTCTGGGGGTCATGTCCAGCTGGTCGATGACCATGCCCTGGGCCGGATCGACCACCAGGACCAAGGACCTGCGCACCGGAGGGTTGCTCACCCAGGGGTCCTCGCTGTCGGTCTCGGTGACGAACTCGACCTCCACCTCGACCTGCCCGTCGCTGGTGAGCGTCTGCGCCTGGACTTGCTGGATCTGTGTGGTGGTCTCGGCCTTGGCTTCGACGTAGCGGAGCTGCATGTCCGATTCCCAGTCCTGGTCCACGTTCACGCTCTCCACCACCCCAGGGGTAGCCAGCTGCTGCAGTCGCTGCACCCACTGCTGCCTCTCGGTCTGCCAGGTGCGGTCATTCGAGGCGAGCACGAAGGCCTCGGCCACCTGCTCCGCCCGCTGCCGGCTCGAAGCGTCCATACCTTCCACGGCTCGGGTCTGAGCCTGCTGTTCCACCTGAATCTGAGCCTCCCGCTCAGGACTGACCGATTCCTCGCTGACCTGGTCTTTTCCAGACAGGTCGATCGGGGTCTGCGAGCTTTTTTCCCGGCCCATGTCCCGACTGTTGGAGGCCGGGGAGGGGGAGCTGGGCGGGGCGGCCGCGGTCGCCGGGGAGGTCACCGGTGCCGCTGGCGCCGAGCTGGCGCGCGCCTGCGCTGACCCCGCGGAAGCCACTGGGGTGGGTGAGGGTTCCGGGTCTGATCCCATGGCGAACAGGCTGACCCCAAGGGCCGCCGCGGCGGCGGCCCCGGCAAGGTAGGGCCACACGCGGTTATGGCCAGCAGGTTCCTGGGGGGTAGGACTCTGATCCGTCACTGCTGCTCCTTGATGATGGTGAAGTAGACGGGAGACTCACCGGTCTGGGTGACGGGGTGCTTGCGGGTGCCGGCGTCCTCGTTGATGGCGGAGATCATCATCCCGTCGCCCACGTAGATCCCGACGTGGTCCCACCGTTGGCGCTGGGCGTTCCACTGCTGAGCGACCAGGTCGCCGGGCTGGGGTGTCTGCGTGCGCTCACCGGCCGCCCATGGGGAGGTGCGCGGCATCTCGATTCCCTGATCTCGGTAGACCCAGTAGACGAACCCGCTGGAGTCCCAGGACTGGAAGTCGGCGGCACCGTACGTGAAGGCCCCTCCCACGCCGGACTCGGCAGCCGCGACGATGTCCTCACGGGTGAGACCCGCAGGGATCTGCAGATCCAGGGTGTCCTCGTCCCGGGCCCGAGCTCCATCGGCTGGGCCGGGCTGTTCGCCCGCAGGCACCGCCGGACCTGAACAGCCCGAGGGCACCGGCGCAGTCCCGGTCACCTGCGAGAGGATCTGCGTGGCGGTCTGCTCCCACTTGATGTAGCCGTCAGGGTGGGCGCTCTTCTGCACGACCTGCGCGGCCACACCCGGGTGCATGCTCTCCCATCCGGGGTAGGCCAGCAGCCCCAGTGCCGGTGCGGCCCCCGGGTTCTCGTGTCCGAGGAAGAAGGTGCGCGCCGAGATCGACGGCTGCATCAGGTCCGCCACCGGACCCCACCCCATCGTGTGCTGCTGCTGGAACAGACCGACCGAGGCCTTGTTCACCGCTTGCCGGTCGTGGGGGTAGGCCAGCGACTCCGGGACCGCAGGGGAGGCGAGGTTGTAGAGCATGCTCTCCTGCAGCGCCGTCATCAGCGCCACGATGATCGCCTGGTCGGAGACCTCTGCGGCCTGGCCGGCGCCGATGATGGCCGCGGCGTTGCGGATCTGCTCGGGCTTGAGCTCGTACTCGATGCCCTCGGGCAACATCACCTTCACCTGATCGGTCTGCAACTGGGTGGGATCGTCCCGCCCCTGAGAGGGTTCAGCCGAGGCGGACGTGGCCGAGGATGAGGCGCTGGCGCCCGTCTTGCGTGCGGTCTCCACCAGCCGGGGAGGCTTGCGCAACTCGAAGATCAGGCCGCGCTCCCGGAAGAAGGCCGCGGGGTCGATCTTCTCGCCGTTGACGCGCACCTCCATGTGCAGGTGGTAGCCGGTGGCGACGCCAGTGTCTCCGACTCCGGCGATGTGCTGACCGGCCTTGACGACGTCGCCTTGCTTGACCCTGATGGTGTTGTTGGCCGCGTGCCAGTACAGGATCTTCACTCCTCCCCCGCTGTCGATGAGCACCCCGTTGCCGTCCTGCTGCCCACCGAGAGAGACCACGTCTACGGTGCCGTCCATGGCCGCGTAGATCGGAGTGCCCTCCGGTGCCCCGATGTCCAGACCCGTGTGGCTGGTCAGGCCGGCACCCCCGCCACCACCGCCCTCTCCGAAAGGGTTGTCCCGCCTTCCGAAGAGACTGGTGACGGTGCCTGCGACGGGCACCGCTACCGAGCCGTCGCCGGCGACCCCGGTTGCCACCTCCGGGGCCAGACAGGTGCTCGCGGCCAGATCCTGCTGCCGCTTCTTCTCCAGGCCGGCACCGGTGAACATGACCAGGCCCAACACCAGCACGATGAGCAGTCCGATGCAGAGGACGATCGACACGGCGACCATGATCACCGCACGGCGCCCTCGTGCCCCGGCGGCACCGGCTGGCTCGTGGTGCTCTTCCTGCTCACCTGTGCTCACGGCTGCCCCTGTTGCAACCGCTCACGCATGCGCCGAGTCGCCTCAGAGGACCGTTGCCGCGGCCGCGGTCCCTGATGCGGGGGCACGACAGTGCCTTCGACGACCTCGCGGCGAGGAGGGCTCACGACCGCCTGCCCGTTCTTGTCGATCTGGATGCGGGAGAAGCGCTCGACCTTGCGCGGCCGCGGGGCCGCCAGCTCACGACGGTGCGCCCCCCTCTCGAGGCGAGACGCTGCAAGGTGAGCGGCTGCGCCGGCAGCCGCTCCCCAGGGGCCGCCCACTCCGGCCGCGCCCGTGCCGACGGCCCGCAGCACCGGGGCTGTCGGCAGCCCCGGACGGGTGGGCCCAGGCCCTAGGCGCCGTGGTCCAGCGCCAGGCTGGGCTGCGGCATCTGGTCCTCCGCCGGCCGTGCGCAGGCCCACCCGAGGCCGGCCGGTCTCCTCGGTCTCGGCCTTGCCTCTGCGCTGCTCGATCCACTTGCGGGCCTTGTATCCGGCCGCAGCGGCGCCGCCGGCGCCGGCCAGTGCCTTGACCTTGTTGCTGCCGCCCTGCTTGGACAGGCCCAGCCCCGACAGCCACCGGGCCAGAGTGCGCCCCTTGGCCCGGGAGGCCACATAGGAGCGGAAGATCAGGAAGCACAGCACGACGAGCACGATGACCATCAGCAGCATCTGCACCGTCACGCCCAGCCCCGCGGTGACCGCCAGGAGCTCCTTGAGCAGCTGCAGGCACAGGCTCACGGTGACGATCGCGGCCACGATGCCCACCGCGCAGGCCAGCACGCCGATGAAGGCGTTGAAGAAACCCAGTCGGCTGCGGAGGGGCAGGATCGCCACCAGCACCGCCAACCCTTGGTAGAGGGCGTAGAACAGCGCCATCAGCACAGCCACGATCAGTACGAGACCGAGCACGAAGGCCATGGCACTGAACGCCAGGGACCCCAGGTTGATCATCACCATCGGGGCGATGCGGGTGAAGGAGATGGACTCGGACCAGCTGGCCGCGGACTCGCTGCAGTCCTTGACCGGGTCCATCACCGTCTTCTCCTCGACCTTCATCGGATCCGACTCGCTCATGGTCTGGGTGAAGACGGCATCGCATTCCCCGGTGAGGGACTCACCGAACGCCACTGCCTGCGAGGGCCCGCGCATGAGCATGTCGGTCAGATCCGCGGTGAGCGTCTGCCCCATGACCTCCGAGGCGCTGGCCCCGGAATCCAGCTGGTCGGCGCCGCCGGCGATCTCGACGCTGATCTGGCCGGCGGCCTCCTCGGCCTTGGTGAGCACGCCGTTGTCGCCGGTGACGTAGGCCACCGGGTTCAATGCCATGTTGGTGGCCACGATGACCATCGTCACGCTCAGAGCCAGCTCTCCCCATGCCGCTCCGCGCCTGCGGGCAGCGAAGAGCAACGCAATCGCCAGACCGCTGATCATCGAGGCCAGGGGAATCCAGTGGATCTGTGCGACCATCTGGCCCACCGCAGCCCCGAAGGACTCCATGGGGGCGGCGAACCAGCCGACCCACTCGAAGGAGAGCAGGGTGTGCAACAGCCACATCACGGTGGTGACGATCTCGTAGTGGATCCCCCACAGCAGGTCCAGGATGGAGACCAGAGCCGAACGCTTCATGGAGTGCTCGATGTCGAGCTCGATCGCGGTTCCGTGGTCCAGAGGCAGAGCACGGTACTTCTCGATGGGCACGCCGGCGGTGTCCGTGACCTGCGCGCGCCACTCGTCCAGGCCCATCACCCCCGAGCCCTGCGCGGGCGCCCCGTCCCTGGGGGCTGCGAGGGCGGCCGGAGCGGCCCAGAGCTGGGCGGCCAGGACGGTGACCCCGGCGGCCAACGTCAGTGTGCGGGCGTGAATCATGCCTGCACCAGCTCTCGATCCTGTGCCGCGGAGGCTGCGGGGGTCCCTCGCTTGGGCGGGGTCGTCATCACGGCCTTGGCTCGCTCGGGGGTCAGCGGGGGCAGCACCTTGATCTTGGCGATGTTGCCGTGGGCGTCTCGCATCAGGGCCTCACCGCGGCGCTCCACAGGGACCTTGTCGTCCGAGCCCATGGGCGAGAGCCCGGAGGTGACCAGCTCCACCCACTGCTCCTGGACCATGTCGCCCAGCCACTCCAGGTTCCGCCGTGCCATGGCGGCGTCCCGGGCCCGGCAGACGATGCGCACCGGGATCAGCCCGCGCAGGGTCTCGGAACCGAAGTCGGTGGAGGCGTCATGCGAGCCCAGGGCGACCGCGGCCTTGTGCTTGCGGCCGTAGCGCACGACGTTCGACAGCTCCAGCTCGGTCTCGGGCGAGCCGGTGGCGTGGTGGGCCTCGTCCACGATCATCAGGGACTCGATGGCGTCGTCGGCGTAGAGCACCAGACGGCTGATGGCCACGATCAGGGAGTACAGGGCGCGGCCGATGACCTTCTCCACCGGCAGCTCCGCTTTGAGGGCGGCGGACTCGAGCTCTTCGCGTCGGGGCAGCTCCACCCCGCGGGTGCAGAAGGTCAGGAAGCGGGAGGCCAGATCCAGGGTCGGAAGCTGCTCGTCGAACAGCAGGGGGCCGAACTCCGTGGATTCGACGTTCTGCAGGCCGAAGGCGATGTCGCGGGCCTGCTGCGGGTCGGTGCCGGCCAGCCCCTGACCGGAATGCAGGTGCGCCACCAGGGCGCCCATGGAGGTGATCTGATGGGTGGCCGCGTAATCGGGGTGCAGCACCTGACCCAGAAGACGCCCCTCGGGGGAGTTGGCCTCGAAGCCCAGCAGGACCGAGCACAGGGACCGCGTCACGCGTGCGGCGTTAGCCGGCGGGAACAGACGCAGGGGGTCCAGGGACCAATGGGTGTCGCTCAGCTCCACCACGGTCGGTTCGATGCCGGTGGCCTCGGTGAGCAGTATTCCCAGCTCTGCCCACTCCGTGTTGTCCGAGCGGTCGATGGCCACCACCTGACCGCCACGGTCGAAGACGTTGCCGGCGACGATCTTGAGCAGGGTGGACTTGCCGGAGCCGTTCTCCCCGGTGACAGCGAAGGAGCCGGACATGTCGGCCTCCATCAGACCGCCGATGTCCATGAAGACCGGGGAGCGGCGCGAGCTGGAGATGTTCACTCCCAGGCGGAAACCCTTGCGGGTGCCCAGCGCGTCGGTGACCAGCGGGACCCCGAAGGCCAGGTGCCGGCCGGTGGCCAGCAGCTCCAGCTTCTTCACCGTCGCCGAGCTCGGGGTGCCAGGCAGAGCGGCCCACCACAGCTCCTCCTGGTATCCAAGGGGGGTGGTGACCTTGAACTCGCGGGACTCGTAGGCGCGCACGATGGCGTTGGCATGGTCCTGGGCGATCTCTGCCGTGGGCGCGCCGACAGCGAAGATCACCGCGGCGTCGACAGAGACCTCGGACTCTGAGCTGTTCAGGGCCGCGTGGTAGGCGGTGAGGTCCTCAGCGATCCGGTCCAGTCGGGTGGAGCCGCCGGTGATGGCGTGGGAGTCCCCGGACTGCTGGTTGTACTCGTCGTTGAGCTTCTCTTCAGCGCGCTTGTTCCTGGAGGCGGCCTTCTTGGCCGGCAGGATGTTCATCCGCATGACCCAGTCCGCGTTGACGTTCAGGCTGTCCAGGTAGCTGATGAACTCATCGTCCGGGAAGTTGAAGCCCTCAGCCGGCCCGCCGGTCAGCGCCAACAGCACCTGGTAGCTGGCCTCTCCGGCGGTGGCATCGGAACGGACCTTGAGGTAGCGGCGCCGGAAGGGGTTGAGCCGCTCCTTGGCGCTGACCTCGGACTGGCCGCCCTCGTCGAGCCAGGGTTCGGGGATCACCCCGCGGCCGGTGAGGTGCTGCGCTGAAGATTCCCCGGCCGGCGCCGTGGGGTCAGAGCCCAGCCCGCGGTTGTGGGAGTGGGAGTAGATCCACAGGACCTCCGCAGGGCTGGAGGGTTTGGCGTGGAAGACCTCAGGGATGTTGCGGGCGACCTGGTGGGCGGCCTTGAGCAGCGCGTCGATCTCGTTGGCGTCGGGGCGGCGGGAAGGCAGGGCCAGCTGTTCGCGCAGCTTGCCGTCCGCGGCCTTGGCGAGGGTCCGAACCCGGTCCATGACCGAGCGGGCCGGCAGCGGGACGGCCAGCCAGTAGGCGCGTTCCCCGACGGGGATCTGCTCCAGTTCGTCCAGGACGAGCTCGGCCTCGTGCAGATAGTGCTCGCACTCGCTCAGGTCCAGACCCTCGAGCATCCGCTCGACGACGGAGGCCGGCTCGATCTCGGCGCACAGGCCCATCAGCAGTGCCTCCCCGCGCAGACCCTGGAACAGCGCCTGATGGGCGAGCATCGCCCGCTCCTTGTGGTCACCCTTGCCGAAGCCGTAAGGCAGACCGCGCAGACGCCACATCGCCCAGACCGTGCCGGAGGTGGTCCAGACCAGGTTCTGTGTCATGTACAAGATCGGGTTCTTCATGCGTGGTCCTTGCGGTCTGTGGGGGCGGTGGCCTGGTGGAGGAGGCGGGTCACCGAGGAGGTGCCCAGGGGCCGGTAGGTGGGGCGCTGGGGTGTCTCGTCAGGAGTGGCTCCCTGGGAGGGGGGCGCCGCCGCGGTGGGCGCGTTCTCTGAGGTGTCGGCCTGCGGACGCCTCGGCGGTCGGGTCAGCTCAAACTTCACGCCCTCGTACTGCCCGTTCTTAGGCTTGGACCAGGCGTTGATCGCGCCGGTGAAGAGCATGATCAGTTCGTGGATGTTGTCCGGGGCGTACCGCAGGGCCCAGACCGCGGCGGCGGCCCAGCCCAGCGAGATGACGACGTCGACGATCAGCGTCTGGGTGCCCCAGACACCGCGGAAGGACCACAGCAGAGCAAGGACCGCCGCCGCCCCGGCGCCCTGCACGAGCGTGTAGGGCCCGCCCCAGATCCGAGTGCCGTCGGGCAGTCGGTGCAAGGTGGTGGGGATGCGGCGGATGCTGCTGTAGAACCGTCCGGTCTCGGCCATCGGTCGTGTCCTTCCTGGCTCAGACCAGCAGCACGCCGGCGACGGTGGAGCCGAACTCGTCGGCCAGCCACTCCACGCCGAACAGGCCCAGCCAGATGAAGAAGCCGCCGCCGATGCCGGCCATGATCGTGCCGGCGGTCTTGCCCTTGGCGGCGACGGCACCGATCAGGAAGACCACGACGCCGAACAGGACGATGACGGCCTTCAGCGCGATCATCGCCTCGGAGGTGAGGTCGTTGACGGTGTCGAAGATGTTGCCGACGACCATGCCGTCCAGGGCGGTCTGGGTGAGGGAGGTGTTCATGGGGTGTTCCTTTCAGACAGGCTGTTCAAGAAGTGGGGGTAGCTGAGCGGGACTCGGATTCAGGGGCCAGCAGAGGAGCAGGGTCCAGAGAGATCACCTCCCATCGGCCGTCTCGCCGAGCGACCGTGACCGGGAAGGTGGCGCCCATGCGTGACTGGCTCGCATCCGGCAGCACCCCCTCGGCCTGAATGAGCACCCGGACGGCTTCGCCGTCGGGAAGTTCCTCGAGCTTCTTGCTCGTGCGCAGATCCTCGATCACCAGTTCGGTGTAGGGGGCCGGTGTGATCGTCTGGAGCGTGCCGGTGGCCGCCAGGTACCGGGTGACGTCCCCCTTGCCGGCGCCGTAGGACTGCAGGAAGCCCTCCAGCGTGGTCCCCAGATCGGTGGTCGTGGAGATCCGGTGCGGGTATCCCAACGAGACCGCCTCGCCCTGACGTGGCCCAGGCGCAGGTGTGGGGTATCCGATCACCTGGACCGTGCCCTCCGTCTGCTTGACCGCCACCTGGTAGTAGCGCAGCGCGTACGTGGTGGGCGCCGGCTTGGCGCTGGTCTTGGCCTCCGTGCTGGCGGAGGCTGGAGCCGAGCTCGTCGTGTTCTCGGGCGTCTGCCCGTCCTGCTCGAGCTCAGTGCGCTGCTCGACGTGGGCGGCGACGAGCACGGAGATCACGTCCGGGTCCTTTGTCTTCTCCACACCGGCCACGGCGACGTCGCGCACGGCCAACGGCGTCTCGGGGACCTTCCGGGAGTCCTCCTTGACGTACGCGCTCAGCAGACTCTGGTCCTGCCGGGAGGCCGTGAGCCACGCCGTCACGTAGGAGACCGCGGTGCCCTCGGCGGTGGCCGTGTTCACCGTCTCCACCACCGGAGCCTTCTCAGCGCCAGAGGACATCACGGACATCCCCAGGGCGCCACACCCGGACAGCAACCCCAGCCCGATGGCGCCATAGACGCCCCCCACCAGAAGCTTGGACCCCAGGTCGTTGACCTTGGTTCGGGCCGGCGTCGGAATCTGCTCCTGCGCCAGCTCACCCGGTTCCTGCCGAGGCCGCTTCTTCCGTGCCCACGCCATCATCGGCCCCCCTGCATGCTCCGCGCGATCTGGGTGGCCCGACGCAGCTGGTCCGAGTCGAGCACCTGGCGCAGCTGCAGCTGAGCGCTCTCGTCGAACGGACGGGCCAGCAGATCGGCCATGCCGGCCTCCAAGGTGGTCTCGGCCTGACGCATCGCGTGCGCATCACTGACGAACTCCGTCCACTGCTGATCGGTCAGCGTCGGGATCTGGTCCTGGTCGGACACGGAGTGGGGGCACTGCTCGGGCATGACAGCTCTCCTAGCGGGGGATGGTCTCTCACTGCCCTAAAGGCCCCCCTGCAGCACAGGTGTCCCTCCCGCGCGACCAAGATTTTCGCCTGCACCCTCAGATCCGCATGAATGCAGGGATTTCCAGACCCGTCACTTCTGGAAATCTGCTGATCTTCGCTGCGCTGGCTCATGTCCAGACTCGTATCCCGACCCCCTGAGTGGACTGGATTCCGATCCGCCCGGCCCCGCCCGGGACCACCGCTTCAGGAGGTAACCCCATGACCATCACCCAGGCCTACGCCCCCACCGTGATCGACCGACTCAACGCCGAGTGGGCTGTGCGCTACGCCGATGTCCCGCACGCTTGGCCGCACGGGGAGCAGACCGGCGACCAGCTGCGCCAGAGCGTGAGCGAAGCACCTCGAGAGGAGCGCGAGCAGCTGATGCGCGGGCTGCTGGAACAGGCAGCGCAGGGCGATGAGCACTGCGGGCGCGCGGTACTGCAGCTCATGCTCCCGCGGTTCACCCTGATCGCCGCCCGCCACACACGCATGCGCTTGGCCACCGTCCACGGAGACTCAAGCGCTCAGGAGGAGGTGGCGGCCGCGGTGATCGCCGCCGCCTGGCGCTGGGTGCGTAAGCCCTCCCTGCACCGGCCCGGCTCGTGCATCGGCAACCTGGCCATGGACGTGATGAAGGACTCCCTGCTGGAGCGCCGGATCTACGACATCCACGACGGCAACGACACCCTGCCTGACTGGCTGCCCGAGCTCGCCACCACCTCCGGCGAAGAACAGGACGGCGACCGGGCAACGCTGGAGCTGTGTGCTCTGGTCGCCTGGGCCCGCGACACGGCCGTGTTCTCCAGTCGAGACGCGTCGGTGTTCCTGCGCTACCAGCTGGCCAACGACCAGGAGCGCGCTGCACTGAGCCAGGAGTACGGCTACAACGGTCGCGCCCTGTGCAAGCGCGTCTCGGTCCTGCGCAGTCGGCTGACCAAGGCCGTGAAGGACTACGCCCTGCAGCGCTCTGATCTCACCGTCGACTGGGAGTCGCTCATGCAGCAGGGCGCCGCATGACCCCCACTCGTCGAGTTCTCCACCAATCCCCAACCACAAGCGGGCCTACTACAGGAGAGAACTACATGGGTTTTCCTATATGGGGACCCCCTCCGATCCCAGTGCTGGCGCGGAATCTAAGGGGGTGGGCGTCACAAGATGCACACGCCCACCGTCACAAGATGCACGTGGATAACTCCGGCCCTCACCGGGTGGGCGTCACAAGATGCACATGCTCGATCCGCATGATTACGCCCTTTTCGGCCCCCACCGACGCCCTCGCCGGCTCTCACCCCCGGGTGTCACAAG
>NZ_JBWBTV010000003.1:0-5004 GCF_056172975.1 Micrococcus sp. iso_26
GAACCTTGGGGCTGAGCGGAATGCGCGGCAGGAGCGCCTAGAGGCCGCCCTGGCGCAGCTGATCCTGGGGGTCGCGGCGGCCTACACGCAACCCCACCAGTCGACCTCACGGTCGAGGCTGGAGTCGTGGGAGGCGTCTGCGGCCGATGCGCGAGTCAAGGTCATGCTCCTGACGGGGTCCAGCGAGCTGGACGAGCGGCTTGCGAAGCTCACGGGTGAGTGGCTGAGCAGCTGGAGGTTGCTTGATGACTACGCCGCTGAGATGGCGGTACTGGTCCACAACGCTGCTCAGGACCACTTCGCGGCCCCCGCTGACATAGACCCGGAGGATGCGAAGGTGTATCGGGCGGCTGAGGAGATGCGGCTGATGGGCCCTGAGCTGACGGGCATTCTGCGGGAGCTGAGGACGCCAACCCCGGAGCATGCCCAGGCGGTCGTTCGCCGGCTGGATGAATGGCATGGGCGCTTGCGGGACTACGAGCACGAGTACGGGGACGCGCCGTTGCGCTACTGGTACGAGTCACGCCGCATGCAGGTGCCCCCAGAGTTCGAGTGATTCCAGCTGGGATGGCAGGGCGCCGTGACCCCGGCGGGCATGTCGCCTGCCGAGGTCACGGGCCTGGTCAGAGGGCCTCGAGGCGGCGCAGGTGGGCGGCCTCGCCCGGGTAGCGGGTGCTGGTGAGGTCCTGGGCGAGCATCTGCCCGTGACTGGTGGCGCCGAGGCTCCAGCCGACCAGGCGGGGGTCTCCGGTGCCGTGCAGGTTCAGCAGGGCGTGCTCGGAGACGTGGCGGGTGAGGTCGGCCAGGGGGCCGGCCGGAAGGGACGTGCGCGCCGGCAGGGGAGGGCAGTTCACGGGGGCGACCGGCCGGGGCTGCGCCGGGGCAGGGTGCGCGCTGGCGTGGTTGGGGGCCGTGGCCAGGATGCGCTCGGACTCCGGGATGTGGTCTCCGTCGGCGAGCAGCTGCAGCGTGTGCTCGTCGGCGCGCAGACGGACCCATCCGCACAGGTCGGCCGCGGCGCGCACGCCGTTCCTCAGGCGCGTCAGGCCGGGGTAGTCCAGGGCGACCCGAGGCAGGGGCGAGCCCATGCTCACCAGGCTGGTGTGGGAGCTGGACCACTCCAGGCCGTCCGTGGAGCTGACGCGCAGGATCATCCCGCCGGTGGCATCGGAGAGGGACTGCAGCTCGACGAAGGCGCCAGGGCGTCCGTGGCGGGCGGTCAGGCTGCCGAGGGTCAGGGTGAGCTCCAGCTCGGTGCGGGTCAGGACGTTCTCGTTCATGGGGGCCTCCATGGCTCGGGGTGCTGGGGGCCTCATGCCCCCTGCGACGTGTCTAACCATACATCACAAGGGGGTTGAGTCAAGCACGCGGGGCGACCTCGCCGGCAGCCCCGGCCTCTTGGCGACACGTCCCCTTGACCCTGCGGGCGCCGGCGGCCATCGGCTGGTGCCGCCGATGCCCTCGGCGGAGAGATCCGGCCGCGGGCGGAGCCTCACCGCGAGCGCGCGGTGGGGGGCTCGGGGTAGGCGTCGACGACGGCTTCGGCCACGAGCTGGCCCATGGGCTTGCCGGTGGTGTACTTCGCCCAGCGCAGCCGGGCGTGCGTGGACAGGGGCAGGTCGAAGGAGGTCCGCTTCACCGGCTCCTGGGCCGGGGTCGGCGGGAAGAGGTGGTGGGTGAGTTCGGTGGCCGCGGCGTCCCACGGGGTGGAGGCCTCGGGGATGGTACCCACGGCGTTGGTGTACTGGATCCGCTGGGGGATCGAGGTCGTCAGGGTGGGCACATCCTCTTCCGCGAGCACCTCTCGGGTCTCGCGGTAGAGCGTGGTGGTGGGGGTGGCCATGGTGAGCAGGGCCAGCCGGGGAAGCCCCGGGTAAAGAAGGTCGAGCCAATCCAGCGTGTCCCAGAGGCTGCTCACGTCGATCTGGCTGGGCTGGACCGGGATCACGGCCAGGGCGGAGGCCTCCAGGATCGGGCGCAGTCGTGCGTGGGCTTCTCCGTTGCCGCCGGTGTCCACGAGGACGATCTCCGCGGAGGTCGCCGGCACGGCGCGGCTGGCGGCCTCCAGCAGTTCGAAGGGCAGCTCGGCGCCGTCGGGCAGGGCGGCGCGCGCGTCCTGGATCCACTCGGTGGTGTCGCCGAGGGCGGTGGTGTCCATGACGGCGACGCGGCGGCCCTGACGGGCGAGTGCGGCCGCGAGGTGGACTACGGCGGTGGTGCGGCCGGTGCCGCCCTTGGAGCCCAGGACGGGCACGATGCGCGGGGTCGAGGCGGTGGGGGTGCTCATGGGTGGTCTCCTCCAGGGGGTCCGTTGTCTGGGGTGGGGGTGGTGTGGCGGCGCGGGCGTGGCCCCTCACGGGGTGCCCGCGCCGCCGTGGCCCCATGAGAAGAGCCGGCGCACACCCGCACGCTACCGGCTGCGCCTCCGTGCCCGTCCGCGAGCACGGGAGGGGGCCGGCGCTCGCGGACGGGTGGGGGTCAGTAGACGTGGGCGGGGGGCGCGGCGGGGATGTAGCGGGTCAGGTAGGGCTCCATGGAGGACGGAGGGAGGGTGAAGCCGCCCTCGGCGAGGATCGTGGGGATCTCGGCGCTGGGCAGGACGTGGGCGAGGGACTCGGCCATCCACTCGGAGCTGCCGACGTTGTCCTGGGCGTCCCAGTGCATGGCGGCGGTGAGGTAGGCCGCGCGCTGGACCAGGGCCGTGAGGGTGGAGCGCAGGTGCTCCGGGTCGGCCAGGAGGGCGTCGACGGCGCGCGCGCTCGCGGAGGTCGGTGCGGGGGTGGTGTTCTGGGCCATGGTGGGCCGTCCCTTCGGTCGGGGGTGCGGGGATCCTCTCGATCCCTGCGACGTGTCTAACCATACACGTTTGCGGGTGAGGGTGCAACCCGTCCGCGAGCGCGGTGTCCGGCGCCGCATCGCGGCGACGCCGGACAGGCCGTCTCAGCCCTCGTCGAGGTCCTCGGCCTCGGGCAGGTACGGGGCCAGGCGTGTCTCTACGTCCTCCGGGGGCAGGTCGAACCCGCCCTCGCCGACGATGGCGATCAGGTCCTCCTCGGGCAGCTCGCGGCCGATGTCCTCGGCCAGCCACTCCGTGGTGGAGAAGTTGTCCTCCATCGTCCATTCGGCCTTGGCGGCCAGGTAGGCGGCGCGGTGGACCAGGTTGCTCAGCAGGGTCTGCAGGTGCTCGGGGTCGGCCAGGAGGGTGGCGACCGCGCGGTCGGCGGCGGAGGTGATCTCGGGGGTGGTGTTCTGGGCCATGGGGCCGTCCCTTCGGTCGGGGGTGCGGAGATCCTTTCGATCCCTGCGATATGTCTAACCATACACATATCGGGGAGGGGGTGCAACCCCCGGCCGCGAGCGCCGCCGCCCCATGCTCGGGCGGGCGGCGCTCGCGGATGGTCAGGCCTGGAATCGGCGGTTCATCCTCTCGATGTCCTCGTGGGTCAGGCCGGGGCGAAGGGCGCGGACGACGGCGTCGCTGGCGAGGTTGATCTGGTCGATCTCGGGCCAGGGGCCGAGGTGGTGCAGGTCCTCGGCGGTGACGCCCAGACGCGCGGCCAGGGGGGGAGGGCAGTGCGTGGCCGTCGGGGGCGTAGATGGGGCTGCGGCGGTCCTGCCAGGTGGTGTACGGCTTATCCGCGTGGAAGTCCTGCCAGGCGGTGGCGGGGGTGCTGGAGAGGATCGTGGCGGACGGGCAGCGCATCCCCACGGTGGGGAAGTCGGGGTCCTGGGTGAGGGGCCCGGCCGGCTGGACGGCGTAGAGGGCCCCGCCGGCGGGCCCGGCGGCGTGGTGGCCGGCGAAGTGGCCCGCGAGCGCGCGATCGGTGGTGACGTAGACGTGTGCGGGGTCGTGCTCGCCGCTGCGGTCGGCCACAGCCAGGACAAGCCCGCCGAGGGCCGAGTCACGGGCGGGGAGGTGCTCGAGGTGAGCGCGGGGCAGCAGGGTCGAGCCGATGGGCAGGCCGGCCGGGCCGCCGTGCCAGTACGTGGGGGCCATGAGTGCTCCTAGCGTGCAGGGGGGGCAGGTGGGTCGGGGATCAGGGTAGGCAGGTCGCGGTGCTCGAGCTGTGCGAGGGCGCGCGGGGTGATCATCTCGGCGCCGGCGTGAGCGTCCAGCCGCTCGGCGAGGGTGCGCAGGCGCTGGTAGAGGGTGCGGCGCGGGGGAGTAGGGGCGGCCCCCGGCTCCCCGGGCGCTGGGGCCGGGGGTGGGGGTGGGGGTCAGGACTCGGCGAGGGTGATCTGCTGGCGCAGGTGCTCGGCGCGGCGGGTCAGGCGCTGGCCCTTGGCGACACGTGTCTCGGAGAGGGAGGCGTCCATGCGGCGGGCGATGGAGGGGTGGACGGCCCCGCCGGCGGCGGCCCGGTCGTCCACGGGCGCGGCCGACAGGTGGGCCAGCTCGGCCTCGACGGCGGCCAGCTCGCGGCGGTTGCCCCCCAGGCGTCCGCGAGCGCGCTCGGCTGCGGCGGCCTTGGCGGCCCGGTCCTTGGACTGCTCGGCCTCGATCTCGGCCAGGCGCCGGGCGCGGCGCTTGCGGGCCACGGTGCGGTGGCGGGGGCACAGGTGGCCGTCCGTGGCCGTGGAGCAGACCCGGTCCGTGGAGTCCATCCAGGCCTGGCAGTGGCCCGGGGCGCGCAGCTGTCCGATGACGACGAACGGGGTCAGGGGCAGGTCCGCCTCGACGGCGGCCGGGGTGATCTCGATGGTGGCCATGACGGGCCGTCCTTTCACTCGGGGTGCTGGGATCCTCTTGATCCCCGCGATGTGTCTAACCATACACGTATCAGGGTGGCGGGGCAACCCCGCCCGCGACTGCCGGGCGCGCCGGCTGGCCTGCGCTCGCGGGCCGGCGCGCGGGCGGCCGCCGCCGGGGCGGGCGGCCCCTCTCGGGACCGCCCGCCGGAGCCGGGCCGGTCAGGCCAGGTCGAACCGGGCGAGCATCTCCGCGGCCGGGGCCTCGTAGTGCTCGCCGTCGGCGGCGAGCGGGCCGGTGATCAGCACGGGGCC
>NZ_JBWBTV010000004.1:0-3178 GCF_056172975.1 Micrococcus sp. iso_26
CCCCCAGGCTGGTCTGCACGATGTGCACCACCTTGCCCAACCACTCCATGTCCGGGACCACCGAGGCGTGGTAGATCAGCTGCACCCGCACCGGCTGCCCCACGAACCCGCCCGACCACTTCGAGAGCCTGACCGCGGCCCGGGCCGGACGGCCCAACGCCATCGCCGGGCAGACCTGCTCCGTGAGGTGATCGGTGATCTCCGCCCGTTGACGAGCGCGCTCCGCCGCCACGAGAGCTCCGGCCGAGACCACGGCCGAAGCCCCACCGATGCCATACGCCGCAGACGGGTCGCCCACCGAGAGGATGCCCACCCCCACGCACGCGCACGCTCCCAGCCCAGTGGCCACCCCCACGTACCGCATCGGCTGCGGCTGCGGGACCAGACGCCGAATGCCGGCGTCAACTTCCACATGCCCCACAGGGGCTTGCACAGAGGTGCTCATCTTCTGCCCTTCCACTTCGTGACGATGACCGCGGGGCACAGGCCCCCTCACCAGCCAGAAGGCCCAATCCCCGCCGTGATGTCCCTCGCCCGAAGCAGATCCGACCCCCACCCCCTTCCACGCGCTTGACATGGGGGGGTACGCTTGCGACTGGGCGACGCAGTCGAACGGACGCAAGCGGCCCCTCCAGATCAGCCCGTTCCAGAGGGAAATATCCCGCGACTTCCTGCCTCATTTCCCTCAGGGATGAGGCAGGAGATCACGCCTCAGACTGGCGCCGGTTCTGGCATGGACACCACCTCGCTGTCGAGATGCAGCGAAGATTTCGTAAACGCGCATCTATGTTTCATACGACCCGGAGAGCCTTGATCGTTGACTGGTAGGAAAACTGGTCGCATAGTGCCCCGGCTTTGGTGTCGAGATGCAGCGAAGATTTCGGAAACGCGCGAATATGTTTCATCCGCAATCCGGCGCCTCAGCCCTTGACAGATGCAAATCGACCTAGCCGACTCGTGCCGGCCGTAGATCGCCGGCATCACGACCGCGTTCCACTTCCTCCCACGGTGGTGAAGGACCCAAGATGGGGCCATGGCCACATGGGACCCCTTCGAACCAGGAGTCCTCCTCTGCCCCGCGGACGTTTGATCCGCGGACGCCGGTGGTCCGCATCTATCCAGCGGGATCCCAACTGGGGGCTCTATGCCCTCTGGCGCCGCCCCCACCCCAGATGGCCTTACGCCTGGGTGCCGTGGCCGGACTTCGGCCTTCCCCTCGACTCCCGCCAGGCTCGGACTGCGATCGACCAGACCTGGAAGCTCAGCGCCCGCCACCGGGTCGAGATCTCCTGCGGTGGTGACCGAGGAACTTGGGGCGAGTACAGTGCCGTTATGTCGACCACCGTGATGGACGGTTATGCACGCTGGGCCCACGTGGAGGCCCGTGGAGTCTCCAAGATCTACTACGACTGGGCCACAGGCATTGCGGGCGATCCCACCTTGGCCGAGCGGATCGCAGCACTTCCCCCAGGGAAACGACAGCCCAACTTGATCTTCGCAGCCGCCAGATTGGCCGGTGCACCCTTGGGCCCCTACTCACAGCTTCGGCCATGGCTCATCGACCATTGGGACGTCGTCGCCCACGTAGCCCTCACGCATGCAACTCAGACCAACGAGGCCGGGCGATGCGCCGTCCTGCTCCCCGCCCTCGCCGGGATCCGCCATCAGCCCCTGGCGCTCATCGAAGTCGGCGCCGCAGCCGGCCTCTGTCTCTACCCCGACCGTTACAGCTACCGGTACCTGCTGCCCGACGGGACCGACTGCGTGCTCCACCCCGACGACGGCCCCAGCGGCGTCATACTCGACTGCCTCATGGACCCGAAGGACGACCTGCTCGACCGGCTCCCCCTCGTGACTTGGCGCGCCGGCGTCGACCTGAACCCGCTGGACGTCACTGACTCAGACGACATGCTCTGGCTCGAAACGCTGATCTGGCCGGAGCACGACCATCGCCGCGCCCGTCTCCGCGCCGCATCGCAGATCATCGCCCAGGACCTCGCGCACCTGCGTACCGGAGATCTCCTGGAGCAGCTGCCTTCTTTGTTGAACGAGGTGCCGTCGGGCACGACGCCGGTGGTCTTCCACAGTGCCGTCCTGACCTACCTCTCCTCCCGGGACCGCGCCGCATTCATCGAGCTGATCCGCTCACACCCGGAGGTGACGTGGATCAGCAATGAGGGTGAATCCGTACTGCCGGAGGTGAGTGCCCAGGTGACCGAACCCATCGACGGTCGCACCATCGTGGCTGTCAACGGCACACCGATAGCCCTGGCTGGACCGCACGGGCAGAGCTACCACAGCCTCCTCCCCGCGTGCGCATGACGCGACTCGCCAGCGGCGTCGGAAATCATCGCGCTTTCCGCGTCACCCGCCCCGCATCTCCACAGTGGAAGGATCGCGCCATGCCGGACGCCGTCTTCGACCATCCCCGACTGGCCGCCGTCTACGACGCTCTGGGCTCCGCGGACCGCCCCGATCTCCAGGAGTACGCAGGCACCGTGGTGGGCGAGTTCGGCGCCAGGAGCGTCCTCGACATCGGGTGTGGCACCGGCACGTTCGGACTGCTGCTGGCCGAGCGCGGCGTCCACGTGACCGGGGTGGACCCCGCAGCTGCTTCCATTGCCGTGGCCCAGTCGAAACCAGGCGCAGAGGCCGTGATGTGGATCGTCGGAACAGTGGACGACGTCCCCGCGCTGCAGGTGGATGCGGTCACAATGACCGCGAACGTCGCTCAGGTGTTCCTCGATGACGACACATGGAACGCGACACTGCGGGCCGCCTATGCCGTGCTCCGTCCCGGCGGGGTCCTCGTCTTCGAGGCGCGTCGCCCCGACGACCGAGCCTGGGAACGATGGACACCGGACGCCACCCGCCGCATCGTCCCCGTACCGGGCGTAGGCGAAGTGGAGACATGGGTGAGCACAACCAGCGTCGTGGGCGAGGTGGTGACCTTTGACGCCCCCACCGTGTTCCATGCTGACGATGAGCGGCTCGAGTCGACCTCAACCCTGCGCTTCCGGTCTCGGGACGCGATCGAGGCCGCTCTCGTCACCGCCGGTTTCGCGATCGTCGACGTTCGCGACCTGGCATACGCACCCGGGCGAGCTTGGCTCTACATCGCGCGCCGCCCCCGCCTGGGACCTGCATGACGCACGCGCATGGCCGCGCGGCACTCCCG
>NZ_JBWBTV010000005.1:0-2233 GCF_056172975.1 Micrococcus sp. iso_26
ACTTGGGTATGCCCATGTCTACCATCGCTTTGGCCTGCTCCACGTCGGTGTCCGAGAGCTTCGGGGCCTGCACGTACTTGCCGCGGGCCTTGGCCAACGCGATGCCCTCGGCCTGGCGCTCCTTGATCCGCCGGCACTCGAACTCAGCGAACGCCGCCAGGATCCCCAACATGAGCCCGTCGACCGGGGAGGTGCCGGACTTATCCACGGTGATCCGCTCGGACACGAACTGCACCGCGCACCCCTTGTCGGTGAGCTCATCCACGATCGCGTACAGGTCCCGAGTGTCCCGGCCCAGCCGGTCCATCGAGGCGATCTTCACCAGGTCCCCCTCCCGCACGTACCCCAGCAGCTCCGCCAATCCGGCGCGCTTGGCCCTCGAGCTGCCCGAGATCTTGTCTCGGAAGATCCGGTCGCACTCCCCCACCGCCTCGAGCTGACGATCCAGGTTCTGCTCCGCCGAGCTGACCCGCACGTACCCCACAGTCTGTCCAACCACGTCTTAGCCCCTCCGTCAATTATGTCCAAGGATGTGAACAGCTTCGCTCTGTGTCGTCCTTCAAGCTTCTCTCCCTGTCGTCCCGCGTCACGAAGCGGACCGGTTCTCGAGGTGCGGAAGATCGTCGGTGCGGGCATGGGGTGGTGGGTGCATACTGGTGGTGTCTTCGGACCCGGCAGTGGGGCTTGCCGGACCCAACCTCGACACTCGTCGACAACAGTCCCTATCTCAGCTGGTTGCGCTTCTGTGCGCCTGAGGTAGGGAGATGTCATGGTCGAGTCGAACACTGCCGGTGTTGTCGTGGTCGGTGTGCAGTCCGGGCAGGGGCACGACGTCGTCGGTGTCGCGGCTGCCGTCGCTGAACGCTTCAGCGCCCGCCTGGTGTGTGTGGTCGTCGATCCGGCGCTGCTGTCAGCGGGGGTGCGTGCGGACGGGTCGGAGATCATCGAACCGATCGACCCGGACACGGCGGACAGCGACCCGCAGCAGCTCCCCGACGAAGACATGCGGGTCATCAGAGATCTTGCTGCGGCGCGATCGGTCGACGTGGACTTCGTCTCCCGCGTCGGGGACCCGAGTCACGCACTCGCTGCGGTGGCTGAGGAACGTGACGCGGTGATGATCGTCGTCGGATCCCAGGCTGGCCGACGCCGGATAGCGGAACTGCTCACCGGGTCCGTCGCCGCGCACCTGACGCATCAGCAGCACCGGCCGATACTGGTCGTCCCGCACGACCCGGTCGGCGCCACCGTCCTCCTCCCGTCGGAAGCCCCGTGACGGGCATGCTGACGCTCCTGCGGCATGGGGAGAGCACCGCGAACGAAGCCGGCACCTTCACCGGGCTCCTCGACGTCCCGCTCACGCACCGCGGCGAACGGCAAGCATCCGCAGCCGGACAGCTCCTCCGGTCGAACCACATCACGCCGGACGTCGTGGTCACCTCCACATTGCGCCGTGCCGTCCGCACCGCCGAACTGGTCTGCGACGCCCTCGGGACACAGCTGCCCACGGAAGCGGTGTGGCAGCTCAACGAACGCAACTACGGTGCCCTGACCGGGATGACGAAGACCGACGCCCGTCGGATGCTCGGTGACGACGAGTACGTGCGGCTCCGCAGGTCCCGTACCGGCACACCGCCACCGATGTCGCTGCACCTGTGGGAGGAACTGCGGTCGAGCTCCGCGCTGCGCGGCCTGCCCGACGGCGCCCTCCGACGCACCGAGGCACTCTCGGACGTCATCAAGCGGGTCCGCCCCGTCTTGCACGACCGGCTCCTGCCGATGGTGCGGTCAGGGCGGAGCGTCCTCGTCGTCGCGCACGGGAACTCGCTCCGCGCACTCTGCGCATGCATCGACGACCTCACCGACCCGGAGCTCGAGCAGCTCAACCTGCCGACCGGGCAACCCGTGCAGTACCACCTCGCCCCGACGGGTGCTCTCGTCCCGCGGGGTGGGGCGTTCCTGGATCCGGTAGCAGCACAGCACGCCGCGGCGCTGGTCGCGGCAGAAGGCGGAACATGACCACCCGAACGGACACCCCGATGCCCGACGACCAGCTCCCTCCCGACCCGGACGTCGACGTCTCCGACCCGGCAACGACCATGCGGCCGGTGCATCTGCGGTGGCGGTACGTCGGCCTCGTCGCCGTCGGTGGGGCCGGCGGTACTGCCCTCCGCGACGTCATCAGTAGCGTGCTCCCTGCCGATGGCGGGGTGAGTTGGTCGATCTTCTGGAT
>NZ_JBWBTV010000006.1:0-2169 GCF_056172975.1 Micrococcus sp. iso_26
ACAACGAGGTCCGCGATGAACGTGTCCGTGGTCTCCCCAGAACGGTGGGAGACCATGCTGGCCATCCCGATGCTCTTGGCGGTGGCGATCGCGCCGAGGGTCTGGGAGACGGTCCCGATCTGGTTCGGCTTGATCAGTGCCGCGTTCGTCAGCTGCTGCTCGCCGCCGTCGCGGATCCGCTGTGGGTCGGTGACGTAGAGGTCGTCGCCGACGATCTGGATCCGGTCGCCGAGCGCCGCTTGCATGCGGCGGAACCCCTCATGGTCGTCTTCCGCGAACGCGTCTTCGATGCTCCGGATCGGATACGTGTCGATGAGGTGCCGGTAGTAGTCGACCAGCCCGTCCCGGTCGAGGCTGTCGTTGAGCACCCGGTAGGAGCCGTCGCCCTGGGAGAACTCGTTCGCGGCCGGATCGAGCGCGATCGCCACCTGATCGACGCCCGGCTCGTAGCCGGCGGTACGGATCGCGTCGACGAGCAGGTCGAGCGCTTCCTCGGGCGCAGCGATCGACGGTGCGAAACCGCCCTCGTCGCCGAGGCCGAGGCTGCCGAACCGGTCCCGAACCAGCGCCGCGAGAGCGTGGTACACGTCTGCGCCGATTCGGACGGCGTCTGCCATCGAGCCTGCGTTGACGGGAGCGATCATGAACTCCTGGAAGTCCAGCTCGTTCGCTGCGTGCGCGCCGCCGTTGAGGACGTTGAAGTGCGGGACCGGCATCCGCGGCGTCGAGCCGGTGATCTCAGCGATCCACTGCCAGAGCGGGAGGTCCGCGGCATGGGCGAGGGCCCTGGATGCGGCGATCGAGGTGGCGACAACGCTGTTCGCGCCGAGCCGGCGGTACCCGGTGGTGCCGTCGAGTTCGGCAAGGGCGGCGTCGATCTGCCCGATCGCCGACCACGACCGGCCGGTGAGGAGCCCTGAGATGTCGGTGTCGATCAGGTGGAGCGCCTGGGTGACGTCGCGGCCGCCGAACGCGGAACCGCCGTCGCGGAGCTCGACGGCTTCGTGGGCGCCGGTGGATGCGCCCGCGGGGGCGTCCCCGGTGACGGTGCGGCCGTCGTCGAGCTCGAGGGACACGCGGACGGTCGGGTAGCCGCGGGAGTCGAGGATGCGGGCGCCGTGGACGGCGTCGATGGTGACGGGGTGGTCGTGGTGGGTGACGTACTCACCCTGATGGGCTCCGTGGTGGTGGATGCCGCTGATGTAGTCGTTCATGGTGACGCTCCTTCGGTTCGGTTCGGGTCATGCGTCGAGCTGGTCTGTGGTTGGAAGGGGAAGCCGCGGGGAGGCGGAGGGACGACCTGCTGGCGATCACTCAGCGCCAGTGCCTCCCCGCGGCAGTCTGTGGACCCGTGGGTCACGGGTGTCGGGTGTGGGCGTTCTGTGCGGTGCGGATGACGGCTTCGGCAGCAGCACGGTCGGCCCACCCGTTGGTGGTGACGTGCTTGCCGTGCTCGATCTCCTTGTAGTGGGCGAAGAAGTGCTCGATCTCCGCCAGCGTGTGTTCCGGCACATCGGTGATGTCCCGCAGCTGCGCGAAGCGGTCGTCGCCAGCGGGAACGGTGAGGATCTTGTCGTCGCCGCCGTTCTCGTCGACCATGCGCAGCATCCCGACCGGCCGGACCGTGATGACGACGCCGGGGAACGTGGGACGGGGCAGGAGCACCAGGGCGTCGAGGGGGTCGCCGTCATCGCCGAGGGTGTTGTCGATGGAGCCGTAGTCCTGGGGGAACACCATGCTGGTGAACACCGCCCGGTCGAGCCGGATCCGGCCGGTGGTGTGGTCGACCTCGTACTTGTTGCCGCTGCCGCGGGGAATCTCGATCGTGACGTCGAACAGCATGGGTACCTCCGGTGCTGGAGCGGGTGGGTGGTCAGTGAGTGGGGTGGTCACAGGGTGCCGCCGAGGAGGATGCCGGCGGTCGCGGCGGCGACGGAGACGACGAGCATTCCGAGACCGTTGATCGCGGCGGCGGTGATCCGTCCGCTGCGGGCGAGGCGGACGGTTTCGAAGCTGGCGGTGCTGAACGTGGTGTAGCCGCCCATCACCCCGGTGCCGAGGACCGCGACCGGCACCGCGCCGAGGTGCGTGGCGGCGCCGACGATGATCCCCAGCAGCAGCGACCCGGTGATGTTGATCGTCAGCGTGCCGACGGGGAGCCGGAACTCC
>NZ_JBWBTV010000007.1:0-2031 GCF_056172975.1 Micrococcus sp. iso_26
CTTCTGCGAGCGACGATGAGGCCGTCCCATCCCTTGACGCCCACCGTCTGCAGGGCGGTTGCCGTCAGCTCTGGGTTTGCGGCGATGGCGTCGACGACGGCTCGCACGCCTTGCACGGATCCATCCTGGGAGGTTTCGTCGGCCACTTCGCCGTTGCGGACCACGTTGTCGATGATGATCAGCGCGCCGGGCCGGGTCAACTGGAGTGCGGCTTGTAGGTAGGTGGGGTTGTTAGGTTTGTCGGCGTCGATGAAGACCAGGTCGAACGGATCCACGTTCCCGGTGATGAGCTGTTGTGCTGAGTCGACTGCCGGACCTTGCATGACGGTGATCCGGTCGTCCACCTGGGCTCGGGTGAAGTTTGCTCGGGCGACGCTGACGTTCTGGGGTTCCAGTTCCAGCGTGACAACTTGTCCGCCGACTCCGACGGCGCGCGCGAACCAGACGGTGGAGTAGCCGGCCAGCGTGCCGAACTCGAGGACGCGCTTGGCGGCAGTGAGATGGGTGAGCAGTGCGAGGAATGCGCCTTGGTTCGGCGCCACCTCGGCGTTGGCCATGGTGGTGTGTTGTCCCGACTCGCGGGCAGCGACGAGGGCATCGTCCTCGTGGACCAACGCATGGGTGAAGTAGTCATCCACGGTGTGCCATTCAGGGGCCGCTGGGTAGCGGTTCGCAGGTGTCGCGTCGGTGGCAGGCTTGTCGCTCACGGTGTCAGCATACTCAGCGCGGACTCCGCCGCTTGCGGTCAGCGGAGGTGATGTAAAGCACGATATTCGGCAGTCCCACGATTGTCAGACACGCCCTAGCGGGCGCGGCGATCATCACCTTCACCGACCTGCCCTGGCGCGGCCTGATCGGCGCTGGCCTCTCGCTCACAGGAATAGCGCTGCTCATGGCGGGGGTCATCGCGGGAACACGCGCGAAGGAAACCCACAGCCCCGAAGGCCGGTAACCTCGGCCCACCCACCGCGGGGCTCATAGCAGTACAGCGGAGGCCACGTCGGCCATCGCCCCTGAGCTATAGCCGGCCCTCGACCCTCAGGACGGCAAGGCCCAGCGTCGTCACCCACTACACCCCCGACACGCGCGCGCCCAGCAGGCACAATCGGTCGTTTGTGGCGAGGGACCCCGCCATGCGCCGTGCGCGCCACATCCGACCCTGTCCGCCCGCCACATGACTCGCCACAACCGACCCGCCAGAGCGGCAGCCGCCCGTACGTTTCTGGCGGGCCCTGGGGCGCGCGGGAGCGCCCACCGGGACACCCAGATTTCACGCCGACCGGATCCCGCCTGATATGCGAAGAGTTCACCGCGCGTCGTGTGAACTCTTCGCTGCATCTCGACACTCGCCTTCCCTTGTGCCCTGCGCCATCGCCCGGTTGTCGAGATGCAGCGAAGATTGCACAAACGCGCGGGTATGCTGCATACCGGTTTGGGGGCCTGAGGTCTTGACACAGTCGGTGTCACCGGCCAGGGGTTCATGCTCTGCTCGCCACCCGAGCACTCCACTGGGGATCTTGACGTGCGCGCACCACGGGACTGCCATGGGTTCATGGAGAGCCCGCTGACCCCTCACCCAATCGGCGCCACGCTGTTGCCCCGTCTTCCCGGCGCGGTCCCGGTGCTGCTGGAGTTCGAGGACGTGCAGCTGGGCGGGTACGCCTGGTGGCGTGAGCGGCAGGCGCCAGCAATCCTGTTGCTGCACGGGTGGGGTGAGGACGCTTCGACCATGGCCCCGGTCGCACACCAGGTGCTCGAGCGTGGACGGCACGCGGTGAGCATCTCCCTGCGCGGCTGGCACGGTTCCACCGGCGTCGACGACTACGGGCTCAGCGCCTCCCTCGACATCTCACGAGTCCTGGCCTGGATCCGCAGGCAGCCGGACGTGGCAGGCATCGTACTGGTGGGATTCTCCATGGGAGGGCTGATGGCAGCCCTGGCCGCGGCGGATCAGCCTGCCGGGGCTCTCGACGGCGTAGTGCTGGTCAACGCCCCAGCTGAACTGCGCTCCTTCGCGCGGGACACGGCTTT
>NZ_JBWBTV010000008.1:0-1915 GCF_056172975.1 Micrococcus sp. iso_26
CGGGACACTCGGCGCCGCGGATTTTCGCGGCGCTCGGCGTCGTATCTGTGTGTGCCGGTAAGCGATCCCCTTACGGGACGCCTGCTACCCATAGCGCTATGTCACTTGACCGACCAAACGTTTGGTCGGTACTCTCGGGGCATGGCAAAGACGACCGAGCAGCTGCTCGATGATGCGATCGCCGTGCTGCGGCGCGGTGGCGTGGTGACGATCGATTCCGTCGCCTCCGAAGCAGGCATGAGTAAGGCGGGGGTGGTGCATCACTTCTCCTCGAAGGAGGCGCTGATGGTCGGCGTCGTCAATCGGGTGATGGACCTCTGGGAGGGACAGCTCGCCGCGACGATCGGGGAGGTCACCGATCCGGTCGAGCGGCTGCGCGCGTATGTGGACTTCGAGGTGCTCTCCGATTTCGACGGGGGCGATCTCGCGCTGCTCGCGGATGTGAAGCTGCGCGACACTCTCGCCGCCCAGTGGCGGGAGCGCCTGCGGCCCTGGTTCGGGGAGGACGCACCCGGCGACGCTGGCCAGAAAGCCGCGTTGCAGTCGGCGCGTCTGATCGCTGACGGCGCCTGGACCGACCAGGCGCTCGGACTTCTGAGCATGACCGGTGAGCAGCGTGCACTCGTGCGCGGCATCGCCCAACGACTGATCGATGAAGGAGTACAGAAATGAAGTGGGTGTTCCTCGCCGGGGCGATCGCGCTCGAGGTGACAGGCTCCCTGTCACTGAAAGCTGCCGTCGACGCCCCCGGATTCTTCGCGCTCGTCGCGGTCGGCTACATCGGAGCGTTCACGCTCCTGGCCGGCGCGCTCAAGCAGGGCATGCCCCTCGGCGTCGGGTACGGCATCTGGGGAGCCGCCGGAGTGGCCCTGACCGCGATCCTCTCCGCAGTCATCTTCGGAGAGCCGCTGACCGCGCTGATGACCCTCGGCATCGCCGTCGTCATCGGCGGGGTCCTGTGCGTCGAGCTCGGCTCGCAGGCCGCGACGAAGAAGCGTGAAGGGACCGTCTGATGGCCTACCTGTTCCTCATCATCGCGATCATCTTCGAGGTCGCCGGCGCCCTCTCGCTGCGCATGGCGACCTCCGGCTCCAAGAAGAAGGGCCTGTGGCTGCTCGCCGTCCTCGGCGGCTACGGCATCGCGTTCTTCGGCATCACCATGGCCCTCGTGGAGGGCCTGGCCCTCGGAGTCGCCTACGGCATCTGGGCCGCGTCCGGTGTCGCGCTCACCGCGGTCCTCAGCCGCATCCTCTTCAAGGAACCGCTGACCAAGGTGATGGCGGCCGGTATCGGCCTGATCATCGTCGGGGTGCTCATGATCGAGCTCGGAGCCGCGCACTGACCCCCGCGCCGGTGGCCGCCGATCCATCTCAGGCGCGATCCGCGGCCGCCGGCGCCTCAGAGCCTGCGGCGGCACGATGTCCAGACGACGCGCCCCGTCTCTCTAGCCAGTTCCGCCTCGCAGCTACGCTCACCTCATGACCCGGATGAGCGTGCTCGAGGCCTGGACCTGGATCAACGAGTACGGCAGCGCGATCGGCGCCGTCGCCGGCGTTGTCGCCGCGCTCGTCGCGATCATCGCGCTCATCTCCGCCGCCCTGGACAGCAAAGCCCGATCCCAGCCGATGATCGCCGCCGAGTTCCGCCCCGCGGTCGATAGCGACTCCTCCATCGACTTCATCATCACCAACCTCGGACCGACCCCCGCGCGAGACATCACCGTCACCTTTAATCCGCCCATAGTCATCCCCGACGACTCCGACCGGCTCCTCGCGCCCTACCTCGTCAAGCGCTACGAACGCCCCATCCCGGTTCTTAACCCGGGCCAGATTCTCTCGAACACCTGGTGGGCCGGCCGCGCCGGCACCGGGAACGAGCTCACAAACCACGAACCGACGCCCGACGAGGTGAACGT
>NZ_JBWBTV010000009.1:0-1704 GCF_056172975.1 Micrococcus sp. iso_26
GGGGGAAGCATTCGAGCTTCGCTCCCGGCGCGGACCCAGACGTGAGGGGTGGAAGGTCGACCTCCAGCGCTTCCGAGTCACCCCGCATGAATGTCGCGTTGCCGACCGTCACTACGACGGATGGCGTCAGTACCCTCAGCCTGCCAGCACTGCCTGTGGCTAGTGACGATCCCCAGGCGTCCGAGTACGCGATGGTCCTGGCGGATGGAATCGACGCCGCAGCGCCAGCGACCTGTGGGTGGGTGGTGGACGTGCAGGGAAACCTGGGGGGGAACATGTGGCCGATGCTCTCGGGGGTCTCCGCGTTGTTGCCGGAGGGGCCGGTGATGTTCTTCCGGGATCGGGCTGGTGAGGACACGGCAGTGACCGTGCAGGAGGACGGGGCAGGTACAGAGGGCATGACGTTCGTCAGCGTGGGGCCCCGGACACAACGCGATGGCGCTCCGATTGCGGTGCTTCAAGACCGGTCCACGTCGTCCTCGGGGGAGGCGGTGCTGGCCGCCTTCCGAGGGTTGCCCAATGCAAGGTCGTTCGGGCAGTCATCGTCAGGGTATGGGTCCGGGAACGCGACACACGTGCTGCCCGATGGCAGCCGTATCACCCTGACGGCCGCGGAGTTCGTGGACCGTGGAGGCGAGGTTCTGGGCGATCGCCCGGTGGACCCGGACGTGCCGATCCGTAGGGATGGGGGCGGCGGCACGGACGCGGCTCAGGCGGCGGCGAGGATCTGGCTGCAGGAACGCGGCTGCCCCTGAGCGCCCTGGCCCGCTCGCATCCCGCGGCGCGTGGTCCAGCCGTCACGCAGGGGATTGTGCGTGCGCTGGCAGGTCGCTCCAATGGCAAGCGTTGTGGCGCGAATCGGCTCCGCCGTAAACGACCGATTGTGTCCGTGGGTGGGTTACTGGGGGCGGCGCGCGAGACGGGTGGCGGCGAAGGCGAGGGCGAGAGAAAGCAGGGCCATCGCCTGCCACCCGGCCAGTACCCATCCCGGGCCGAAGGCCGCGCCGAGCGCGCCGCCGGCCAGCGTGGCCAGGGGCACGGAGCCGCGCGTGAGGGTGCGACGCATCGCGGTGACCCTGCCCAGGGTGCCCTCGGGGCAGGAGCGGGCGAAGATCGCGCCGCTGGTGATGTTACCCAGCACGACCATGAACCCCCACAGGGCGGCGCCGGCCAGCAACAGGGGACCGGCGTGGGCGCGGTCGAAGAACGCGGCCAGGTGGAGTGCGACGGCGGCGGCGCAGCCGGCCGAGCCGGCCAGGATGCATCCCTTCTCGCCCAGGGTGTCGATGGCACGGGGGGCGAGGGCGGAGACGGTCAGGGCGCCGAGGGCTCCGGCGGTGAGCTGGAAGCCGACGAACTCGGGACCGAGCTGCAGGTCGGTGAGCACCCACACGGCCTCGATGGGGGCGAACAGGGCCATGCCGATGTTGCCGGCCATGGAGTTCAGGGTGAGCAGCCACAGCACGGGGGTGCGTCGCAGGGTGGTCCACCCGTGGGCGGCCTCGCTCCAGAACCGTGACCAGCGGGTGAGGACCACAGCGGCGGCGGGAGTCTGCTCACCCTCCGTGTCTTCAGTGACGGGGGCGGGGTTCATGCGCACTTTCAGCGCGACGAGCGCGGCGGCGGCCAGGAAGGCAGCCGCGATCCCCAACACCGGCCCGGCCCCGAGAGCGGCCACGAGCAGGCCGGCGGCGGCCGGGACGA
>NZ_JBWBTV010000010.1:0-1647 GCF_056172975.1 Micrococcus sp. iso_26
TGTCGCCGAGTCGGCGGCGGACTCAGGCGTCCGAGCTTGCGGCCTGGAGCAGCTCCAGGTCCTCGGGCTCGCTCAGGTGCTGGGTGAGCTCGACGGGAAGGGGATCGGCGGTGAGTTCCGGGCGGCAGGCCAGCAGCACCGGCCCGCGCAGGAACGTGTCCCAGTCCGTGCGCCCGTTGGCGGCGTGCGCGTTCAGGAACGCGGCGGCCTGGTGGTTGCGGTCCTCCGGGGTGTAGGCGCGGGGCTGGGGGTCGGTCCAGAGGTAGACCGTCCAGCCCTGGCCGTGTACGGCGTCGAACTGGTCGCAGAAGAACGCCGAAAGGTCCTCGGGGCCGTCGAGTTCGAGCAGCTCGACGGGGTCGGCGGGGTCGGTGGGGAAGTGGATCATCTGGGCCATGGCGGGCACCTTCCAGGGAGTGCGGGTAGGGCGGGGACGTGTCGTGGAGAGCCGGCGGCCCGGGGCCGGGGCGCTGCACACGCGGTGCAGCGCCCCGGCCCGTGTCGCCGAGTCCCCGACACGGCGGGGGCCGCGTGCTTGCGCTCGCGGCCCCCGCGCGGGCGGGGTCGGTCAGCCCCGGGAGGGCTTCCAGGCGTGGGCCCGGTCAGCGGCAATGGCGGCCACCGGCGTTGCAGTGGTCAGAGCGGACACGGCGCGCACATGCGCGTGCCCCGGCGTGCACGCGGCGGCCTGTCCCAGCCGATCGGCGGCCTGCGTACCCTGGCCGCGGAGCCAGGCCACGTAGGCCAGCACGGCCAGCGCCCCGGCGGCGGCCTCGCGCGGCCCCATGGCCACGGCGGCATTGAGCACCGTCTCCGCTTCCTCCGTGGCCGCCCAGTCCAGCCCGTGCGGGAACGTGCCCGTCAGGAAATCCACCGTCTCCAGCCGCTGGGGCGCGGTCACGGCCACCATGGCCGCGTGCAGGTACTCGGGGTCCGGGTGATCCAGGGTCGCCAGCACGACGGCGGCGGCGTCGCGGTCCGCCCGATCCCGCAGAAGACGGGACATGCCACGCCCCAGCGCGCGGATGTCCGTGAGGAAGTCCCCCATGCGCTCGCGGGCGGCGGCGATCAGCGGAGCCAGCGCGGCGGTGTCCTGCGGCGCTGCGGTCGGGTGCTGGACCGGCGCGCCCCCCTCGACAGCCACGGTCAGCCCGAGGTCAGAGGCCCCCGGCGCGTAGGGTTCGCTCTCACCCGTGCTCAGGTTGGTGCAGTTCTTCCCGTCCACCGTCACCAGCGTCTCGACGGGCAGCCCGTGATCGACCATGGCGGCCTCCACCTCGAACCAGCGCAGGGCGCGGTCCTCGGGGCCGTATCCGATCAGGATGGCGCGCTCATGGCCACTGTCCCGCAGGGACTGGGCCAGAAACGTGCCCAGGAAGCCGGCAGGGGCGGCATCGTCGACGCGCATCACCGCACCCAGCCGGGTGCCGGTCATGCCGATGGCCACCAGGGAATCAGCGGGGGTCTTGCGCAGGGCGGCGGCCGCGTAGTCGGCCAGCGCGAGCGGAGAAGAGGCCTTGAGGGTTTTCATGGTGTCCTCCTTGGGGACTCGGGGTGCGGGACCCCTGTGGGTCCTGCGGGGGTGTGGTGGGCGGTGCCCTCCAACGTGTCTAACAATACACGTTCGGGGAGGGGGTGTCTACTGGG
>NZ_JBWBTV010000011.1:0-1471 GCF_056172975.1 Micrococcus sp. iso_26
CCCCCCTCCGCCCTGTGGGCCCTGGCCGCGTGGTGCCTCATGGTGATCACCTTCCTGGGCCTGAGCCTCGGCAGCGTCTGCGCCCGCCTCATGCTCGCCTTGGCCCGCGGCGGCCGAGGCCTCGCCCGCCGCGCCTGGGACGCCTCCCGCGTCTGACCCCTCCGCGCTCGCGGCCCGCCCGGGCCGGCCGCGAGCGCCCGGGCGGCGGGCACTCGCGGGCGGGGTTGCGCCCCCATCTCGGATTGGTGTATGGTTAGACACATCGCAGGGGGCGTGAGGCCCCCGGCACCCCTGGCCAAGGAGGCCCCCATGAGCACCACCGCACAGACCACCGCCGCCGACCTCGCCCTCGCACTGCGGGCCACCCTGGCCCCGCTGCGCGGCTCCAGCGGCGCCTCCCGCCGCAAGGGCCTGATCTGGTTCGAGCTCACGGCCGCCGGCTCCTACCGGCTCACCTCGACCTGGCAGCGCAAGTGGGCCCGCGCGCACGCCCCCAACCCCGACCCGACCCCCTCCGCCGGACCGGCCCTGCCCCCGTGCGCCCTGAACGTCCGCGACGCCGAGGAGCTCGTCGCGGTGCTCTCCCACTGGCGCTCAGTGCCCGCCGACTCCCCCGTGCGCATCCTCGCCGACACCGCGCTGATCCGCGTCGAGATCGACACCCCCCGGCCCGGCTACTCCCGCACCTTCCCCAACCTCGCGCACACCGCCCCGGCCCCCGCGGGCCGGTTCGACCCCCCGGGCCGCCACATGCTCCACCCCCGCGCCACCGTCCTGGCCAGCCCCACCCTCGCCCACCTGATCACGGACCGCCCCCAGTACCTCACCGACCAGCACCTGGCCCTCTACGACGTGCCCGGCGAGCCCTCCCTGACCGCATGGACCCTCAGCGACCGCGCCCACGGCCGCATCTACCTGCCCGCCCGCCGGGCGCTCGCGGTCAGGGTTGCGCCCCCACCCTCCACAGGTGTATGGTTAGACACATCGCAGGGGGCACGAGGCCCCCGGCACCCCCAGTCCCACCGGGAGGACACCATGCAGCTCACCCTCACCGCGCACAGCCTCGCCCGCGCCCTCGACGTCGCCGCGGCCCCCTACCGTTCCCTCACCCCCCGCCCCCGGGAGAACGACCCCGCCGCCCACATCGTGCTCGAGGCCACCACTGAGGGCCTGCTCTGCAGCGGCCACGGCGTGTACCTCTCCGCCCGCACCCTCGCCGACTACTCCCTCACCGCCCCCGCCGGCCTCGACCGCATGAGCCCGGCCATGATCTCGGCCCGCATCGTCCGCGCGCTCGCGGCCGCCCTGACCGAGTCCGGCGGCTGGGCCACCGTCTGCGCCACTCCCGCCACGGTCCACGTGACCGCCTACGGCTTCGCCGAGTCCCTCACCCTGCCGAACACGTGGGGCCTGTTCCCTGACTTCGACCCCGACGCCGAGACCCCCGTGGGCACGGCCGCCGCCGCCCACG
>NZ_JBWBTV010000012.1:0-1453 GCF_056172975.1 Micrococcus sp. iso_26
AGCGTTGGCGCGGATGATGCCAGTCGTTTCCAGCACTGCAGCCGGCGGGACCAGGGTCAGACCCGCGTCGTCGAGCCACGCTTCGACCGTGGAGCGGGTGCCGGACCCTTCCTCACGGAGCAGCAGGGGTGTCTCCGCGAGGTCATCCGAGGTGATGGCCGAAGCGCTTGCCCAAGGATGGTGCGGGGCGACGACGACCACGAGTTCGTCCTCATCGACCACCAACGATGAGAGGCCAATCGGCGCAGCAGGAGTCTCCGTGAACCCGACGTCGGCAGCGCCGGAACGGACGAGGTCGGTCACGTCGGCGGAGTTCCCCGCGATCAAACGCACCGACGCATCCGGCGTGGCAGCACGGTGGGTGAGCAGCCATCCGGGCAGCAGGAGTTCGGCGATCGTCTGCGACGCTGCGATCACGAGGGATCCCGCCGGTTCCCGCAGCGCGGCGACGCCTGCTTCAAGCCGCCGGGAGGCCTCCAACACCGGGACGGCGAGACCGAGCACCACCCGGCCGGCGTCGGTCAGCGCGGTCCCGGATGCCGTCCGGTGCGCCAGCGGCTGACCGGTCGCCTGCTCCGCGGCACGCAAGCGCGCAGACACCGCCTGCTGTGTCACCCCCAACACCTCGGCCGCGCGGGTCAACGACCCGGTCTCCGCGACGCGGACGAGGACCTCGAGGGTGTCGAGGTCCAGGATCCGGTCCGTCAACCGCCGCAGTGCCACAAGCAACCATTGTGCCCTGCCAACGAGTCCGCCGTTCCCGAACCACGGGGCACACGCGCACGATGGGTGCATGTCCGCTCACCTCGCCCACGCACCCGCAGCCTCTGAGCACGGTGTGCGCGACCGGCGGCTGTTCCGGGAGCTGGAGCGGCCCGGCCTGATCGTGTCGAACCTGACCCCGAACTGGTTCGCGTCGATCATGGGGACCGGGATCGTCGCCGTCGCGGCCGCGTCGTTACCGCTGCAGTTCCCCGGTCTGCGCACGGCGGCGACGGTCGTCTGGGCGATCGCGGCGGTCCTGCTCGTCGCCCTCACCATCGCGACGGTCCTGCACTGGGTCCGCTACCGGAGCACCGCAGCGAAGCACCACCTCAACCCGGTGATTTCCCACTTCTACGGCGCACCGCCCATGGCGTTCCTCACCGTCGGCGCCGGCACGATCCTCCTCGGCAAGGACTGGATCGGCCTCCCCGCCGCCGTCACCGTCGACTGGGTCCTCTGGACCATCGGCACCATCGGCGGCCTGCTCACCGCGGTCCTGGTGCCGTACCTGGCGTTCACCCGCCACGAGAACACGCCCGAATCCGCGTTCGGCGGCTGGCTGATGCCGATCGTCCCGCCGATGGTGTCCGCCTCGACCGGTGCGCTCCTCCTGCCGTATGCCCCCGCCGGGCAGGCACGGGAGACCCTGCTGTGGTCCTGCTACGGCTTCTTCGGCCTCAGCCTCATC
>NZ_JBWBTV010000013.1:0-1365 GCF_056172975.1 Micrococcus sp. iso_26
GGTGCCGCCTTGCGCCGTGCGACTGCCGGGGCTCGTGGCGGGGCCGGCGCCTCGGCGGGCGCCGCCGCCGGAGTCTGCCCACCCCCGGCGCTTGGCGCGGCGGCCTCGGCCACCGCGCGGGCATCCCATCCGCGGCGGGCCGGTCCTGCGGCACGGGCGTAGACGCTCTCGGACGCGCCCGCCTGCTCGGCCCACTCCTTGATCTCGTTGATGGGCTTGCGCTGGGCCTTGAGCTCGGCGAGCTCCTCAGCCTTGCCCGCCTCCTTGGCCCAGCGGGCGATCTGCTGGCCGATCGCCCGATTCTCCCTGCGCCGCTGCAGAGCTGCGTCCTGCTTATGCGCCGATCCAGGACACCGCCGACCGTGAGGGGCTCCGGGGCCGCCAGCCGCTCTGCACATCTGGGGTCCTTCCTGTCTGATCCGTCCCCTCTGGGGGGCTTCCATCAGGCAGAAAGCCCGATGGCCGCTCGGGATGTCCCGAGCGACCATCAGACTCATCAGGTGGGGCAGGCCCCTCAGCGCTGGGCCTCCGCAGCCC
This sequence comes from Micrococcus sp. iso_26, assembly GCF_056172975.1. Lineage (NCBI taxonomy): Bacteria > Bacillati > Actinomycetota > Actinomycetes > Micrococcales > Micrococcaceae > Micrococcus > Micrococcus sp. iso_26. Next base: position 538 of record NZ_JBWBTV010000013.1, read on the forward strand.
GCTTGCGCGCGAACACGTAGAGCATCAGAGTCAGCCCGCCCACCAGCACCAGAGCCAGGGCCAGAGCCGCCCACAGCGGCACACCCAGGCCGGTCTCCCCCAGGGGGAACGCCGCCTCCGTGGCCGGCACGAGCACGCCGTACTCGAGCAGGGCCTGCTGCACGGGAGTCAGGAACCGCGCGGCCAGCGTGGCCCCGGCCCCTGATCCCAGGATGAGCATGCCCATGAAGATCATCGCCATGGTGTCCGCGGGGTCCAGCTGTGAGTTGTCCTGCGCCATCAGTTCTCCTCCTGCATCACATGCATGGTCGGCACCATCTCCTGGGCGGAGATGGTGCAGGTCGCCGGCTCGCCGGTGAGCCGGTCGGTGTACTCCAGATAGACGTCGTCCCCGTCGGCCTCGGGGTATTCGGTGATGACCACCCACCCGCCGTCGGGATCGACCTGGGCAAGGTCACCCGGCTCGAGCTCGCCGGCTGCGCAGGTCGACTCCTCCCCGTAGCCCTCGAAATCGTCGTCCTCGGCGTCCTGGTACGTCCCGGGGACGACCGCGGCAGCAGCTCGCTCGACGATCACCGGCGAGCTCGACTCCTCCTCCTGCTGCTCGGGCGCCGCCGCTGGGCTGGTGTTCAACGAGCGCAACGCCGCCAGGGCGGCGGCCGGCGGCTGAGCCCCGGCGAGCGGGGGGCCTTGCACCTCGGGCTGGTCGGGGTCCTCGTACACCCGGGCCTGCATGTAGTCCCAGTACCCCAGCGGCTGGACCTCATCGTCGAGATCCGGGGCTGGCTCGAGGATCTCCACGAGCATCTTCTTGTGCAGCAGGGTGCG
>NZ_JBWBTV010000014.1:0-1307 GCF_056172975.1 Micrococcus sp. iso_26
TGAAGATCAGGGCCTTACGTCGGAGGTTCTTCGTCTTGCCGGCCTGCATGTCCGCAATGAGGCGATCCCAGGCGGGGAAGCCGGATAGAGCGAAGAGGCCGACGGCGGCGATCAGGCCCAGCCAGAAGTTGGCTGGGTCGGTCGGCATCTGGATGACCTCTACGGGCATGGGGGTTGGGGTGACCTCTACGGGCATGGGATCCATGGGCCACATGATGCCCTGGTGCACGTCGGCAGTCGGCCTCGGTGAGGGGGCCGCGGAGGCACTCCTGGAGCCGAGAGTGCTGGAGATGGTCTGCGACATGAGCCGGCCCGCGAGCGCGGGCATGGCGGGGACGTGTCGCTGAGGGCCGGTTGCAGCTGCCGGCTGCGGGAGGGGGGCCATTGAGTTGGCGCAGCCCCGCAGGCGCGCGATCAGCTTGGAACGGGGCAGGCCTGCTTGCGGGCCGTCGTCGGCGCCTGGCGCGGGTCCGAGGAAAGGCTGCCCGTCCGTCGTAACGAGGGGATGCCGAGAGTCTACGAGGCTGGGAGGCGTACCGGTCTTCCGCACCCCCGGCTCGATCGTCAGGCTCCCCCGGGCCGCCGCGGGGCCCGCGAGCGCGGTCAGGGCGGGGACGTGTCGCCGAGGGCCGGCTGCAGCTGCCGGCTGCGGCGCCGGCTGGGTGTCGTCGAGCTGGCGCAGCCCCCACCGGGGCGGCGGGGGCTGCGCGGGTGCTCGCGGTCAGTGGGGCAGGGGGATGGGGGCAGGGGGCAGGACGGCGGGCAGGGCGTTGGTCAGCGCGAGGGACTCGCGCAGGGTGATGTGTTCGATGACCCGATGGAAGGTGTGCGGGGTCCATGCGGCGGCGAGCTCGGCTGCGGGGTCGTGGGCGGGCCGGTAGAGGGTGAGCACCTGGTGGGCAAGGTTCGCGGGGACGTCGCCGCCATCGGGGCCGGTGAGGATCATGGGGCCGAGTACGACGGCGCGCACCTCGGGCAAGGTGCGGGCGAGGAAGACGGTGGCCTCGGCGTTCACGGCGTCGTCGTCGATCAGCTCGGACTGCCGGGCGCAGGTGTGCGCGGTCCACGTGGGCGTGGTCAGGGCCTGGGAGCGCCCGTAGAGGGTGGCGTCGATCAGGTCGGGAGAGCTGATGTGCACGTAGCTCGGGCGCGGGAGAGGGGCGTTCTCGGGGTCGGCGGGGTGGGCGGGGAAGAGGATCGCGGCGGTCATGGGTGAGTCCTTTCTGGGAGCGCGGTCAAGAGGGGGACATGTCGCGGAGATCTGCGGTCGGGTCGGTGCGCTGCACACGGGGTGCAGCGCACCGGCC
>NZ_JBWBTV010000015.1:0-1257 GCF_056172975.1 Micrococcus sp. iso_26
TCCAAGGACCCGGTTTGGGACCGTCTCTGACGTGATGGTCTCGTGGACGGGCGAGGCGCGTAAAGGGGTATACCCGGGTAGACAAGCTCATAGTGGCTCGGGGTGGATGCACAGTGACCACGTCAGCGGCTGGGGACGATCGGCCCCGCCTCAGTCGTCCTCACCGTGCAGATAAACGCGCAACACGCTCACGAATCGCTTGTGGATCTCTAGGACGTCCCGGCCACGCCCATCAACGCCCGATTCCCATGCCTCGAGAACATCCACGAGCTCCGCAGCGGCGTCGTTCACAGGACGCGGGGCGAACAGCCGCAGCTCCCACGCGATCCGCGCCAACTCAGCGGTTTCACCCCATTCCTCGTTGTCACCGGGCACAGCGGCATGCTCGTGGACGTAGTCGAGCAGGTACTGCTCAACACGGTCGGCCTCACGCAGGAACTCAGCACCAACCCTGGCCACATGTTCCTTCCTCTCGGCTTGTCGAGCGCGATCATCCGCCAGCTTGCCCGTCAGGAACGTCGCCCCTCCCGCGATCAAAGCGCCCAGCACCACGCCTCCGAGTCCAATCCACGCGTCCATGAGGCTAAGTGTGGAGGAGCCCTCCCCACCCCGCGGCCTCCTACCCCCAGCGACGCCAGGGCGGAACCCGGTCAAACGTCCTTTCCACCCCGGACAGCACCGGGCTGCTTCGATCTTCCGCCGGCAACTGACACGCCCAGGCTCACCCGCCCCACGTGATCCACCTCACCTCTAGGGGATACTCCCGTGGTGAGCTCACCCCTGACTGACGACACGACCGCGCCCGAGAACGCGGCGCCCGCGAAGAGGCTCGGGCGCGCCCGCTGGCTCGTCGCCTCCAACGCCCTCGACGCTGGCGGCCGCTCGGCCACCGACGTGGCCATCGACGTGCTCGCCGTCCTGGCCCTCGGGGTCGGCGCAGCCCAGATGGGCGTGCTGATGACCCTCTCGGGGCTGGGCTTCCTGCTCCTCGGGGTCCCCATCGGCATCCTCGTGGACCGACACCTCAGCCCCCGCCTGCTCGTGGCCACCGACCTGGCCAAAGCGGCCCTGCTGGGCACCCTCGTGCTCGCCTGGGCCCTGGACGCGCTCACCTTCGCCCACCTGGCCGCGGTCATGGCCCTGCTGGGGGTGCTCACGGTCCTGGCCGAGACGACCCAGGCCACCCTGGTGCCCCGTGTGGTCGCCCCGGACACGGTCAGCCGACTGGCCGCCAGGCTCGAGTCCGCCGACGCGGCC
>NZ_JBWBTV010000016.1:0-1166 GCF_056172975.1 Micrococcus sp. iso_26
GGGCGCACCGCGGCGGTCTTGGCGGGGTCGAAGTCCGGGGAGCCCGGGTCGGGGTTGGGGGCGTAGATGGTCTGGATCTGCACCGGAACGCCGGCGGCGTTCATCGCCATGCCCCGGCCCTTGATGTGCCGGGGGATGGCGGTGCCGATGGCGTAGGACTCCCACATCATCTTGGCCCCGTCGGGGCTGAGCCTGCTCATGGCCACGCGCATGGACAGGTTGTCGCGCATCTCACCGGAGATGAACGCGGTGTCCGGTCGCTGCAGTCCGATGAGCATGTGGATCTTCGCTGAGCGGCCCAGGCGGGCGATGTCCGCGATCAACCCCAGGCAGGGAGCCTTGGCCGTGCCGCCCTTGGGCTTGACCTCCTTCCACCACCGGTCCGCGCCCTCGAGGAACGTGGTGGCCTCGTCGATCACGAGCACCAGGGGCTCGAAGTCGGCGACGGTGGCCTCGCCCTGCTCGATCAGTCCATACCGGTGCTCCATCAGCTGGTGGGCGTCGTAGATCATCTTCACCTGATGCTCGATGCGGGAGGCGATCCTCTCCACGTTCGGCCAGTGCCGGAACCCGATGAACTCGATGCGCTTGCCGTCCAGAATCCAGACCCTCCAACCGGCCTGGGTCACCCGCTGCACCACGTTGTGCTGCACCACCGTTTTTCCCGAACCCGTCGTGCCCACCACCACGGCGTGGGGCTGCTTGCGCGGAGTCCAGGACAGCTCCTCGTTCTCCTCGTCGATGCCCAACGGGATCTGGAAATCCGAGTAGTCCTCGTGAGTGGTCGCCAACGGCGAGTGCGCGGTGGGCGGCAGCACCAGCGTGGGCATCGGCACCCGCGTGACGAACTCGACCACGTCGTTCTGCAGATCCCACTTCGGCACCCAGTCCCCCGGGATGCGCGTGGCCATCACCCGCTCCACCCGCTGGCGCTTGTTCCCGAAGGCCATGTTGGTGCCCTGGCTGTGGCGCACCGTGATCCGCTGGGCCTGCCCGTCATCGTCCATGTCGACCTGCACTCGAGCCGACTCCCCCAGCAGCTCCTGAACCACCGTGGTGGTCCGCTCCACCACCGGCGCCTGCGTGGGACCCTGGTCAGCGTCCTCGGTCACCATCTCCAGCCACAGCCGGTGCTTGCGCTCGTGGTGGCGGGCGATGGTGTACCG
>NZ_JBWBTV010000017.1:0-1151 GCF_056172975.1 Micrococcus sp. iso_26
TTCCGTTACAAGACACGCCGCCTCACACGCTGCCGAACCGTCGGCACGGGCAGTTGTAGCGGAGTCGTTCGTATTTGCTACAGCCGGTGAGTCAGCGCCGCGAGCCGGAGCGCTTGGACGGAACGTCGTTGTTGTTCCGCGCGATGGCGGCCGTTGGCCGGAGAGGGGTGTGGTGCCGCGATGACGGGTACGAGTCGGGGGTGCTCGTCCAGGGTGAGGTGCCGCATGACTCCGTTGAGGGCGGCGGTACCGTACGTGACGATGGCATCGAGCACGGGGAGCACCTTGAGCAGAGTTTCGAGGGCGTGTCGCCCCTCGTCGATGTCCACAGGTCGGACGCGGCCGAGAATCTCCCACGGGATGAGGTTCCAGCGGAGGTAGTCGTTGCGTGCGAGTCCGGACTCGATGCGGGCTGCGCGGAACGCGGCCGCGGTCGGGCCCGGGTTGTCCTCGCTGCAGATCGCCGTGTGCGCTGCGGCGATCGTCTGGGGGCCGGGCGACTGCATGAGGACCAGGACGCGGCTGGATGTGCCGCCGGATCTCGGGTCGAAGTTCGGGACGAACCGCCGTGAACCGTCGGGTGCGGTGCGCCATGCCTCGGCGAGGGCGTTCAGGGATCGAACGTCCGCGACCTCGTCCGCGAGTTCGTCGGGGGTGCTCATGCCGGCTGTGGTGGTGCGAGGAGTGTGCCGCGGATGACGGAGCCGTGGAAGGTGCGGACGGCAACGGTGATCCACGCGGCGACGAGGCCCACGTAGTAGACGACTGCGAGGACGGCGACGACGGTGAGTCCGGAGTGCAGGGCCAGGCCGTTCAGGCCGGTGACGCAGGTGCCGACGGGGAACGTGAATGACCACCAGGTCAGGCTGAACAGCAGGTGTTCGCGGGCGGTGCGGATGGTGATGGCGAGGGCGATGACGGTCCACAGCAGCGCGAAGCCGAGCATCGCGAACCCGTACACCAGCGCCACGACCAGCAGTGCGTGGGCGGTCGACGCGTCGACGACGGCGGGGGCGTTCGATGCGAGGAGGTTTACCGCGGTGATGGACTGTCCGACCGGTCCGAGGACGATCCACAGGGTCGGCACCATACCGGCGGCACCGACCTTGTGTTGCGCGAGACGGTTCCAGATCAGCGTAATGACGACCAGG
>NZ_JBWBTV010000018.1:0-1069 GCF_056172975.1 Micrococcus sp. iso_26
GCGGAACAGCGCCTCCACGCGGGGAAAGTCCATGCCGTCCCCGGCGGCGTTCTCCAAGCGCATGCTCTGGCCCCCCACGGTGAAGACCACCGCGTCCGCGTCGGCCTCCACCGTCACCGGGGCGGGCTTGGCCGCCTTGAGCATCGGCAGCAGGCGCTTGAGGCCCTCACGATGGATCAGCACCTCCGGGGCCCCCTGGCCGTGCGTGGGAGCCTCACCCTCGTACGCGGCCACGGTACGCACCGCGTGGTACCGGTCCGTGGCGGTGAAGATCAGGCCCTGATCAGTGAACACCCCCTGCACGTGGTGCAAGGCCGGCCGCGCGTCGTGAGTGGCCTTCAGAGCCGGCATGCCGGCCACGTCGAGCGCGCGGTACAAGGCCTGAGCGGTGAACTGGAACATGATGTCCTCCTTGGGGTGGGGTGCGGGCCCCCTGGTGGGGCCTGCGGTGGTGTGTCGGTCTCCCGAACACATGTCTAACCATACACGTATGGGGGCGGGTGCGCAACCGATCCCCACACGGTCTCACGGCTGGATCAGCTGCAGATCGTCGCACCCCTCGGCCATAGCGGCTGTGGAAGCGGCGATGAACTCCAAGTGCACGCGGTCATCACCGGGGCCGGCCATCTCCAGCAGGGCGCGGGCGTGGCGGGCGTTGGCATGCAGCAGCTCGTAGCGTTCCGTGCTCAGCTCGGTAGCTTTCCGCAGGGCGGCGGGGATGCTCTCGGCAGGGCCTCCACACCGGGCCAGGCGCTTGTACGCCGCCCGCGCGCGCGCCGCCGGCTGGGCCAGGGCGTGCGCCCGGCGCATATCAACCTCCAGCGCCATCAGCTGTTCCCGGGACACGTTCGGCTCCGGCCCCATCGAGTCATAAAGCGAGTACAGCGGAGGGCCAATGAACGGCAGCTGCGGGTACGGCGGGTTCGTCGGCGCAGACTCGAACGCGGTGACAACGGCCATTGTGTCCTCCTTGGGTGGGGTACGGGCCCCTGGTGGGGCCTGCGGTGGGGTGGCCGGTCTCCCGGCCACATGTCTAACCATACACGTATGGGGTGAGGGTGTCTACTGG
>NZ_JBWBTV010000019.1:0-977 GCF_056172975.1 Micrococcus sp. iso_26
GACGCACAGCACCGGAACTCGTCCGCCTGGTCGAAGGGCTTGCGCTCACCAAGCCGCGGCCGTCGATCGCCACCATTCACCGTCAGGTTGGCGTCCACTGCGCTGAACGGGGACTGCCGTCGCCGTCGTACTCCGCCGTGCGGTCGATCGTGAACGGGCTCGATCCCGGAATGGTGACGCTCGCACTCGAGGGGCCAGCGTCATACCGTGACAAACACGAGCTGCTGCTCCGACGTCGCGCGGACCGCCCGAACGCGATCTGGCAGGCGGACCACACGATGCTTGACCTGCTCATCGTCGGGCCCAACGGCAAGCCCGCACGGCCGTGGTTGACGGTGATCCTCGACGACTACTCCCGCGCGATCTGCGGGTACATGGTGTTCCTCGGTGCCCCGTCAGCGGCGAACACCGCGCTCGCGCTGCGCCAAGCGATCTGGCACAAGCCGGAACCGGACTGGCCCGTCTGCGGGATCCCGGACGTGCTCTACACGGACCACGGGTCCGACTTCACCAGCCATCGTCTCGGCGACACCGCCGCTGTGCTGCACCTCCGCATCATCCACTCGCAGGTCGCCCGGCCCCAGGGGCGCGGGAAGATCGAGCGGTTCTTCGGCACGATCAACACCGAACTGCTCCCAACGCTCCCCGGCCATTTCGCAGCCGGATCCTCGGCGCCGACGCCGGCGCTGGATCTCGGCGGCGTCGACAGTGCCATCAGCACGTTCATCCGCAGCTACAACGCCCGCACCCACCGCGAGCTCCGGACGAGCCCACTGCACGCGTGGATTGCAGACGGGTGGCTGCCACGGCTCCCGGAGTCCCTTGAACAGCTCGACGGGTTCCTGCTCACCGTCCCCACGACGCGGGTCGTGCAGCGCGATGGCATCCACTTCGAGGGCCTCCGCTACACCGCGGCCACTCTCGCGCCGTTCGTCGGTAGCACCGTGAGTGTCCGGTACGACCCACGCGACGTCACC
>NZ_JBWBTV010000020.1:0-906 GCF_056172975.1 Micrococcus sp. iso_26
GTCCTTGCGTCGACCGGGAGGGCCGAGGCAGCAGGGGCGCCGCTGACCTGGACGGGGGGATGGATGAGGCTGTCCCAGCGCGCTCTGGTGAGTTCGTAGGTGTCGAGGAACAGCGCTGAGCAGACTCCAAACACGGCGACATCAGAGGGCTTCGACAGTCGCCATGTCGAGCCGGCGATGGATCATTGACAAGGTTCCGAGAACGTCAAGCGCATCCTGCTCCGAGAGCGTCCATTCGATCCGCGGTTCGTGCGCAGCCGGGTTGCGGAACGCACTGAACAGCCCCTTGGTAAGGTTGGCGACACCGCGCTGCTCGTCTCGTTGTGTACGCGTCTGGAGTGCGTTGAGGCGAATCCGTGGCGTGCTACCGGCCATAGCGTCCTCCACGAGCGCGTAGCCGTCGCCGTCGACACCCGTGAGTTGCCGAAGCCTGCTCCCTAGCCCCTTGATCGCCTCGAATACGGCTTCATAGTAGTCCTTGCGTAGCAGCTCGGGCCGACAGTAGGTCAGCACCTCACGATGAGCACCGCGGCGCTCCAGCAGACCACGGAGATGCTCGGTCCGTTTCTCAGCCTCATCCGTCGATCGCGCCCGGGAAGCACGGGCGACCCGCCCATCATCACGGACTCTATAACCCACGAGCGACAACACTTGATTGAGCTGATCGCGAGTCAACCTTGCAGCGTCCGCGCGGTCGAGAGTCCGCTCCGGCCGCATCGATGCTGATACAAGCGCGATCACAGCGTTACCGCTCTGCGTATGCGCCTGATTCTTGCTCACGGCGCAGGCCAGGCGCCTCCACTTGGTGTTTCCTTCTCCGAGACCGTCCCGGAGAGGGATCTCGGACATGATACGAGTCAGTTCGTTGCCGGTGTACAGCTCTGCAATCAGCTTGCAGACATGCTC
>NZ_JBWBTV010000021.1:0-836 GCF_056172975.1 Micrococcus sp. iso_26
CCAATCCCGGAATCTACGTGCCGCCACTACCCCTCCTGGTCGAGTTTCGCTACGTTCTCTCCATGGGTCACCTCCTCGGGTACGCGCGCGTGTCCACCACCGACCAGGACGCGTCGCTACAGATCGACGCGCTGGGCGCCGCCGGCTGCTACCGCGTGTTCGTCGACACCATGTCCGGGTCGCTGCAACACCGGCCCGAGCTCGACAAGCTCCTCGACCAGCTCCGCCCCGGCGACACTCTCGTCGTCTGGCGACTCGACCGGCTCGGTCGATCCATCCGGCACCTCATCGACCAGCTGCACGCACTCGCCGAACGCGGCATCGGGTTCCGGTCGCTGCAGGAGACCATTGACACCACCTCACCCGGTGGCCGGCTTGTGTTCCACGTCTTCGCTGCGCTGGCGGAGTTCGAACGGGACCTCATCAAGGAACGCACCAACGCCGGCCTCGCCGCCGCCCGAGCCCGCGGCAGAACCGGCGGCCGACCATCTCGGCTCTCCGCGGACCAGGTGCGCACCGCACGCCGGCTCTACGAACAGCAGGACATGACCGTCGCGCAGATCGGCGATGTCCTCGGCGTCAGCCGCACCACCATCTACCGGACGCTCGCGAAGCACGCCGAACCCGTCGCCCGCCGACGCGCAAAGCCCTCACCGACGATGTAGCCGGTCATGGACGCGAGCGAGCGGTGGCGAATCCTTCGACTGCACGTCGAGGACGCAATCCCGCTTGCCACTCTGGCCCGCAGCACGGGCGTCACCGAGCGCACCCTGCAACGCTGGCTCGCCCGCTACCGGACAGGCGGATACGCCGCCCTCGCCGACGACGCTCGCGCC
>NZ_JBWBTV010000022.1:0-776 GCF_056172975.1 Micrococcus sp. iso_26
CAGACGTCCTTGGGGAATGTGGTGAACGCCAGGATGTCGGCCCGGGCAGCATCGAGGTGCTCGGCCACCACCGGCAGTTTCTCGCTCACGTAGTCCAGCAGCCGGTCGAACTGGGCGTTGACGCTGGCGGCATCGGGCTGGTCGTAGACCGAGTGGAGCATGGCCTTCACCGCCGGCCACATGCTCTTCGGGGTGATGCCCATCAGGTTCGCCGCGTAGTGGGTGCGGCAGCGTTGCCACACCGCACCGGGCAGGTTCGCGGCGATGGCGTCCTTGAGCCCGGGGTGGGCATCAGAGGTGACCAGCCGGACCCCGGCCAGGCCCCGGGCGACCAAGTCGGCGAAGAACTCGTTCCACGCCGCCCCGGTCTCGCTGGTGGCCACCCGCAGGCCCAACACTTCGCGGTGGCCGTCGCCGTTGACCCCGGTGGCGATGAGCACCACCGCGTTGACCACACGCCCGCCCTCACGCACCTTCATCGTCAACGCGTCCGCGGCAACGAACGTGAACGGTCCCGCCTCCCCGAGCGGCCGGTGGCGGAAGGCCTCCACCTGCTCATCGAGGTCCGCGGCCATCCGGGACACCTGGGACTTCGACAGGGCATTGATGCCCAAGGTCTTGACCAGCTTGTCCATCCGCCGGGTAGAGACACCGGCCAGGTAGCAGTCTGCGACCACGGTGATCAGCGCCGATTCGGCCCGCTTGCGCCGCTCGAGCAGCCATTCCGGGAAGTAGGTGCCCGAGCGCAGCTTCGGGATGGCCACGTCCACGGTGCC
>NZ_JBWBTV010000023.1:0-770 GCF_056172975.1 Micrococcus sp. iso_26
GCGCCCGTCGGGTACGTGCTCAGATCTGAGTGTGGTCGAGCTCGTGCGTGGCCAGAGCATCCAGGGTCCTGACCAGGTCGGGGAAGAGGGTGGTCAGCACCTGGAGGGAGCGGGGGCCCTTGGGGTGCTCGGGGAGGGAGCGCCAGTGGCGTGCCACGGTGAGGGCGTGGTTGCCGCGGCGGGTGTAGAAGGCCTTGGCGTGCTGGTAGCCGGCCTTGTAGCCCTCGCTGTAGTCCGATGCCGTGGTGTGCTGCTCCATGAGCAACCTCCTTGGGTGGGGGTGCAGGGGGCCGAGTGCCACCCGCTATGTCCAACCATACATATCGGTGGGGGTGGCGTCCATTCCGCGAGCGCGGGGCTGGCGGGGACGTGTCGCCGAGATCGAGCTGCAGCTGCAGCTGCCGGCGCCGCACGGATGTCGTCGAGTTGCCGGCGCCGCGCTGCTGGAGCGATCCGCGCCGTCCCGCGCTCGCGGCAGGGGCCCCGACGATCCAGGGGCCGGTCGTTGGCGTGCGGGGGCCTGGACATGGCGGGAGGGCGCAGGCGGCCCGCGGGTGGGTGGGGAGCGCGCGGAGGGGGTGTTCGTGGGCCTAGCCTCGGGGCTATGAGTGCGGATTGGTGGGTTCCCCTGGTGAGTTCGTTGGCGGGGGCGTCGGTTGGCGGTGTATCGGCGTTTGTGGTGTCGGGGAGGACGTTGAAGGGACAGGCCGACCAAGCGGCGGTGCAGCGGCTCGAGGCGGCCCTGGCGGAGCTGATTCTGGGAGTCCAGG
>NZ_JBWBTV010000024.1:0-767 GCF_056172975.1 Micrococcus sp. iso_26
CCCCGCAGGCCGAGCCGTTCGTGTCCCTGAGCCCGGAGAAGCTGCAGCAGATCACCACGGTGGTCAAGCGGCACACCGGGCGCGCGATGCCCCTGCATCTGTCCCTGGACCGGTTTACCGCAGGCAGGCCGGTGAGCTGGATGCTCGGGGACTGGGCCGTGGGCATGCTGATGCCGGTGCGCAATGACGGGCCCTGCACGCACGAGAGCGAGGCCCGCCGGGACGATGGCGGCCTGAGCCGCCTGTTCTCGGCCGTGCCGCTGATGGAGGCCCCGGATGCCGCCCCCACCCGGGAGGACTCCGCGGAGGTGGCCGCCGCCCGGGCCACCACGCGCGGGGCGCAGGTGAGCGCCGGGGCCTGATCCTCACGGCCCGCGCGGGGCGGGACTGGCCACGGGGCCGGTCCCGCCTCGCGCGGCGTCGCCGGGTTGCACCCTCCCCCCGATATGTGTATGGTTAGACACGCCAGCAGGGGGCGCGAGGCCCCCGGCACCCCCATCAAGGAGAGCCCCGTGGACACCGAGACCATCTGCACCTCCGCCACCGTCACCATCGGCCAGGCCGTCACCTACGTCGACCGCCGCCTGGAGGGCGGGTCCACCCGCTTCCATGACGGCGTCGTGACCGCCATAGACCCGGCGGCGCAGACCTTCGACATCGCCATCCGCACGGTCATGCGCGGTCGCCAGACCGTCACCGTCTGGGACCAGTGGCACGAGGACGGCCTGCCCTACGCCATGCCGGCCGACGAGGCCCCCGCGGCCGCC
>NZ_JBWBTV010000025.1:0-669 GCF_056172975.1 Micrococcus sp. iso_26
CACCAAGATCTATGCCGCGGCCCACCGCGCCCGGACCGTCTTCTACACGCCCGAGGTCTCCGCGACGATGCGCGCCCTGCAAGAGGACCTCCGGCACGACATGATCCGCACCGAACGCTGCATCGAGGAACACCTCGTCCTCCACGGCGGCCACGTCGACCACGCGCACGGCCCCAACCCGTCACTGCTCGAGCTGATCATCATCGATGAGTCCGAACGCCTCACCGGCAACGCCATCGAGTGGCTCCGCGACCAGTACGACCGAACAGGCATCGCGATGATCCTGATCGGCATGCCCGGCATCGAGAAGCAGTTCACTCACTACCCACAGCTCTACAGCCGACTCGGGTTCGCCCACCAGTACCGCCCCCTCGGCCACGACGAGCTGCTGTTCGTCCTCGAACGTCAATGGCGCAAGCTCGGCAAGACCCTCGACCCCGACGACTTCACTGACGCGCAAGCCATCGCCGCCGTCGAACGCATCACCCGCGGCAACTTCCGTCTCCTCGAACGTCTCCTCCCACAGATTCAACGTGTCCTGAAGATCAACGAGCTCGACGTCATCACCAACGACGTCGTCGAAGCCGCCCGCAGCACCCTCGTCATCGGCACCACCTAACCCGACACGGAACGCAGCGAAAACCGCGACACAGAGCGAAGCTGCTCACA
>NZ_JBWBTV010000026.1:0-649 GCF_056172975.1 Micrococcus sp. iso_26
ACGATCACGTCCCACGGGGACAGGCCGGTCACGAGCTCGTGGACCAGGCGGTGGGCCTTGTCGTTGGCGGCCATGCCGTTGACCTTGCCCTCCTCGTTGAACCAGAAGATGTGGCGCTCGTCGTCGGTGTAGAGCAGCTCCACCCAGCCCTCGACGTGCTTCTGGAAGTCCTGCAGGCCGTTGACGGTCTCGGTGGTGGTGGTGCCGTCGGTGGTGATCTTGATCGCGTTCGCCATGATGGGCGGTCCCTTCTCTCGGGGTGCCGGGCCCCTGGTGGGCCCTGCGTGGTGTCCGGGGTGATCCCCCTTGACGTGTCTAACCATACACAGATCGGAGGCGGGATGCAACACCGCCCGCGAGCGCCCCGCGGGTGGGGCGCTCGCGGCCGCCGGTGGTGGTCAGGCGTCAGCGGGGATGCGGGGGTGGCGGCCGGCGGGGGCGGCGCGGTCGATGCGGAGTGAGCCGGCGGGGCCCGCGTGGGTGGCGATGGTGCCGGCGGCCCAGTCGCTGCAAGCCCAGGCGGCCAGGTCCTGGGGCGACTCGGGGTGCGCGGCCAGGCGGAGGCCGTTGAGGTCCTGGGCGTGACGGGCCAGCGTGCTGGCCAGGACGGCCAGGGGTCCGGCGTAGGGGGCGCCGATGGGCGTGGAGT
>NZ_JBWBTV010000027.1:0-648 GCF_056172975.1 Micrococcus sp. iso_26
GCCACCCCCGTGGCATAGCGCAGGACACTGTCGAGGTCCCGAGGTGAGCGCGCCGTCCTGGCGGCCTCCTGCACCTGGGCACGGGCCCGCTCCCACCGCTCGCCGGAGGCATACAGCCCCGTGTCAAGGACGTCGAGGGCCCGATCTACGTACGCCAGGGTGTCTTGATCTCCACTTGACGATCCTTCACCGAGGGTTGGCGTCCCTGGTGGAGCGGACGACGACGAGGGTGTCGATCCATCCCCACGGGAGGCTCCACACCCGGTCAGCAGTACCGCCAGCACCACGCCCACGCAGACGACTCGCGCCCTAGGCCGTCTGGTCCAAGCGATATTCATGTGGCCAGTGTTGCATCAGACGCACGCCGAGGTGCCCCTCGGAGAAAACTCCCGTGACGCATCTGCCCAGCCACTCTCCGTGTTCGGACTAAGGGCGCAAATGGTCGTTTGGGGCGGGCTGGATCCTCGCCAGAACCTTCGCCAGGAAGACGGATCCCGCGGACACTCCCGCCTGCTCGGATGCCCCCCTCAGCGAAGAGCCCTGATGGTGACAATGGGAATGCTTCTGGCACCCCCCGTTGATAGCCTTCGAACATGGGCAAGCGGGAGACGTCAAAGCGTAGGTTCCTGATGATGGCGGTCCTGCTCT
>NZ_JBWBTV010000028.1:0-642 GCF_056172975.1 Micrococcus sp. iso_26
GCGTCTGCGATGGCCCTGCTGATCCGCCGGCTCGGGGATCACGGCCTTGATCCGGCGGGCACGCAGATGGGCGCGGATTGCCCGGGAGGAGTAGGCCTTGTCGCCCAGCACGGCCTCGGGGCGGGTCCGGGGCCGCCCTGCTGGCCGGGTCACGCGCAGCTGCCCCAGCAGGGGCAACAGCATGGGCGAGTCTCCTGCCTGGCCGGGGGTGATCAGGCTGACCAGCGGCAGCCCGGTCCCGTCCACGAGTTGATGGATCTTCGTGCTCAGCCCGCCCCGGGAGCGCCCGATGCCGTGATCGGCCGGCTCCTCACGCGGATTCTTGTAGTTCGATCCATCCCCCTGTGTGCCGGGTGGTGTTCGTGGCGTGCTGGTGAGCGCGGGCGATCGTGGAGTCCACCGACACCGACCAGTCCACCAAGCCCTGCGCGTCAGCGGCGGCGGTCAGCGTCGCCAGCACCGTGTCCCAGGTGCCCTCGGCCGCTATCCGGCGGTGCCAGGTCCACACGGTCTGCCAGGGCCCGTAGACCTCGGGCAGATCCCTCCAAGCGATTCCGCACCGGTACCGGTAGATGATCGCCTCCACCATGGCGCGGGCGTCGGCGAACGGCCTGCCGGCGCGGCCGGTCCGGGTCGGGAGCA
>NZ_JBWBTV010000029.1:0-642 GCF_056172975.1 Micrococcus sp. iso_26
TGCTCCCAGCCCGCACGGGCCGACAGGGCCGACCCTTCGCCGATGCCCGCACGATGGTCGAGGCCATCATCTACCGGTACAGGTGCGGGATTCCGTGGCGTGATCTGCCCGAGGTCTACGGGCCCTGGCAGACCGTGTGGACCTGGCATCGGCGCATGGCCGAAGAGGGCACCTGGGACACGGTGTTGGCGACCCTCACGGCGGCTGCTGACGCTGAAGGCCTTATCGACTGGTCGGTGGCGGTGGACTCCACGATCGCCCGCGCCCACCAGCACGCGACGAACATCACCCGCCACACGGGGGGCTGGATCGAACTACAAGAATCTGCGTGAGGAGCCGGCCGATCACGGTATCGGGCGCTCCCGGGGCGGGTTGAGCACGAAGATCCATCAGCTTGTCGATGGGACCGGGCTGCCGCTGGTCAGCCTGATCACCCCCGGCCAGGCAGGGGACTCCCCGATGCTGCTTCCTCTTCTGGAGCAGCTGCGCGTGACCCGGCCAGTAGGGCGGCCCCGGACCCGCCCCGAGGCCGTGCTGGGCGACAAGGCGTACTCCTCCAGGGCGATCCGCACCCATCTGCGCTCCCGCCGGATCAGGGCCGTCATCCCCGAACCAGCCGACCAGCAGGACCACCGCAGACGG
>NZ_JBWBTV010000030.1:0-618 GCF_056172975.1 Micrococcus sp. iso_26
AGTGAACGCCTCCCTGTTCGCCGTGGCCCGGTCCCGTAAGCACGGAGACCGCATCCTCACGGAGGAGGAGAAGGCAACCCTGCAGCGCTTCCTCGTCTCCGAGGACGGGCTGGGGTTGAAGGGGACGATCGAGGACGGCCGCTTCCACGAGGTCCGGCGGCGCGCCAAGCTCATGCTCCACACGGGGCAGATCCTCGACCTGGAGAAGCTGTACCCGGGCAGCTAAGATTAGGCAACGTCAACACAAGGAGGGGCCATGGCCACCGTTACCATCTACGAGCAGGACTACCAAGGTGCCTCGCGCGAGGTCGCGCGAGTGGACATCGACAGCCAAGCGATCCAGATCGCCGACCCCGAGGGCTACCTCGACACGAGCGTGCCCACGCCCATGGTCGACGCCCTCGACCGAGAGCAGCGCCGGCGCGTGCGCCACGACGAGGACCCCGTCCTCTGGGCATGGAACCTGCCCTACCTGCTGCGCGGGCCCTACCTGGTCGCCGAGCGCGACGGCGCCGCTCCCGCCTGAGCTGCACCGAGCTCCCGGGGACGTGTCGCGGAGGTGGGGGAGTTGCCCCCCACGCCCTAGAAGTGTGTGGTTAGACACATCGCAGGGCCCAC
>NZ_JBWBTV010000031.1:0-578 GCF_056172975.1 Micrococcus sp. iso_26
CCGGGGGGATCAGGAGCTCCGATCGCGGTACGGGGAGGACGGAGAGCGGATGTGCCTGCTGCGGGGGCGGCAAGGCAAGGATCCGCAGGAGGCCCAGCTGCTGAACACCGCAGAGGCCCGCGTGGACTACGGGATGCGGAGGACGGGGATCAACGAGGTCCGCCGGCTGCGGTACTCCGACGGGACGATCGGCTACTTCAAGCCCTACGACGGCGCCAACACGGGCGCCGCGCGCCTCTGCTACGGCCACGAGGTGGGGACGCTGCAGTCAACCCATGAGGTGGCCGCTAGCCAGTTCGCGCAGGCTCTGGGCCCGAGCTACGGGGCGCTGGTGCCCCCGGCGGTCATCGCCCAGCACGAGGGCCGTTGGGGCTCGATCTCCTACGGCGTGCCCGGCCAGCCCGTGAAGTCCGCAGACACACTGATGAAGCTGAACGACCACCAGCAGCAGGCCTCCGACCTCGCGTTCTTCGACTGCCTCATCGGCCAGGTCGACCGCCACGGGGGCAACGTGCTGATGGACCGCCGCGGGATCAGCGCGATCGACCAGGGCTTCGCGTTCACTGACGGGGTGGGAG
>NZ_JBWBTV010000032.1:0-526 GCF_056172975.1 Micrococcus sp. iso_26
CGGTCCGCGCCCGTCGCCGTACCCACCCGCGCTCGCGGACAGGGGACCGACGTGCGGCGGCGGGCCAGCGAGCGCCGGCGGCGCTGCAGCTGCCCTGCCATCTCCACGACACGTCCCCCGCGTCGCCGCGACACCGGCGGAGCGCTCAGCCGAAAACGCCGCCGAAAGCCATGGCGGTGGCGGTCTCCACGACCCCGGTGACCGCCGAGCCCAGGGCCGCACTGCCCACGCTGGTGGCCAGGCGCCGCAGGCGGCTGGCCTTCTCGGCCACAGGTCCGGCGGCGGGCCGCTCTTCCTGAAGCGCTTGCTGGAGATCGTCGATGGCCTCGGTCAGCTCCTCCTCCCCCTCCTTCTCTGCCATCGCGCGCAGGTCCGCGAGCGCTCGAGAGAGGTCTTCGACGGTGCTCTGGGCGTGGGCGCCCTCGCCGACGGCCACGGGCCCGGACGGCGCATGGACGTGGGTGATGTACTGCACGCCCAGGTGATCGCTCAGGGCCGCGTCGACCGCGGTGCGGCTGGGCAACTC
>NZ_JBWBTV010000033.1:0-429 GCF_056172975.1 Micrococcus sp. iso_26
TCGTCTTCACTGCGTGCGGCCCACCTGGCGATGAACGGGCCGATGCTGTCCCAGTGCGCGTAGCGGCGCGCTGAGAGGGTCTTGCCGACGCCGGCGGGCCCGAAGCAGACGCCGATGGTGTTCTGCTTCCGGACCGCGTCGGCAAACTCTGCGAACCGGCGGTGCTCCTTGGTGACGATGAACTGGCTCGTCATGACCGGTCCTCCTCGTAGGTCTTCAGTCGCGGCCGATCCGTCTCGACGGCTGCCGGTGTGGTGGTGTCGTCGAGTTTGGGATTGACGATCGCGATGCGTTCGTGGATCTGCCCGCGTAAAGCCCGGCGGTGAGCGTTCCTGGCGGCTTGGATCTGCTTGAGGCTGATCGTCTCGGTCTGGTGCTCGGTGCTGATCGCGGTGCAGAGGAACACGTCGCGGTGGAAGACGCGGATCT
>NZ_JBWBTV010000034.1:0-330 GCF_056172975.1 Micrococcus sp. iso_26
CTCCTACGTCAGCGGCTACAACGTGGTGAGCGGTCAGTCCTGGTCCTGGTACGACTTACCTGCCAAGGCCCGGGAGATCGTCCCTGAGCAGCTGACCCTGCGGTCCCCGCTGGCAGAGATCGAACGGATGGCTGACCAGAAGTTCGTCAAGTTCGGCAGCGGCCCGCTGAGTGCAGCCCTGCAGATCCTCAACGACACCCTGTCCTTCGCTCAGCAGGCCCATGAGCTGGCCTACTCCGTGCCGGGCGCGACCCTCACGGGGATCGTCGACAGCATCCGCACCAGCCTGGTCGAGCTCGTCGCCGACCTCACCGCCGACACCCCCCTCGG
>NZ_JBWBTV010000035.1:0-307 GCF_056172975.1 Micrococcus sp. iso_26
GGGACCGGCACCGGGCAGATCAAGTCCGGCGCACCCGGCCGCGGGGAACGCGTCGCGAAGTACAACCGGCTCACCGAGATCGCCGAGCAGCACCCGGAGCTGCCCTACGGACTGATCTGACCACCGGTACTCGAGCTGCGAGCAGTGTCCAGGAACGCCGTCACAGCGGGCCCCGGGCGGCCTGACCAGATCGCTCGCAGCGGCCGGATCAGTGGCGGGCCGAGCAGTAGCGCCCGGACGAGGGCACCGTCTTCGAGGTCAGTGTCGACGGTGCGGAGACTCATCACCGCGGGCGCGATGCCCGCTC
>NZ_JBWBTV010000036.1:0-247 GCF_056172975.1 Micrococcus sp. iso_26
GGGAGATGTTCACGTGGATCAGGCCGGTGAAGATCCCGGCGAACAGCACGACGGAGCCGTAGAGCAGCACGCGCGAGCTCGTGCGGGCCGTGCGCTGCAGGCCGGCGGTGAGGGTGCGGGCCAGGTGGGCGGCGCGGGCGGGGCGGGGGGCGTGGGACATGCGAACCTCCAGTGGGGGGATGCGGGGGGCCTCGTGCCCCCTGCGATGTGTCTAACCATACACATGTCGGGGCGGGGGTGCAACCCC
>NZ_JBWBTV010000037.1:0-229 GCF_056172975.1 Micrococcus sp. iso_26
ATCTTCCCCAACCGGGCGGCCATCGTACGACTGGTGGGCGCGGTGCTGGCCGAGCAGACAGACGAGTGGGCCGAGGGCCGTCGCTACCTCGGCCTGGAGGTCCTGGCCCGCTGCCGACTCACCACCGTCAGCAACACGGGAAACGAGGTGAACCCCGACACCGCGCCCGCCCTCGAGTTCAGCGCCTGACAACCCCAACGAAGGAATCAGCCGCTACACCACTTCATGG
>NZ_JBWBTV010000038.1:0-220 GCF_056172975.1 Micrococcus sp. iso_26
ACTGAGGGCGACGCTACGTGCCCTGGGTGAGTGGCGGGACCGTCTGGAGGACCTGGAGGCCAAACACCGCAATGACGCCGAACTGTGGTCCTTTCAGGTCAACTCGGTCCCCCTCAATGAGGAGACGGAGGCGGCTCTGAACAGCCGGGAGGGACTGAGTGAGATGACCGCGCTGGCTTGCAAGCGTGAGCTGAACGTGACCGAGCAGGAGGAGCTGAAT
>NZ_JBWBTV010000039.1:0-212 GCF_056172975.1 Micrococcus sp. iso_26
GCCGGCGACGACGAGACCGCAGGCGGTCGCGATCGCGCCGGATAGGACAGTGAGGAGCGCGTAGCCGGTGCCAGCGAGGCCGTGGCCGTCGAGGAACAGGGCGGCGGTGGACTCGGCGAGGGTGCTGTAGGTGGTGAACCCGCCGAGGACCCCTGTCCCGAGGAGCAGCCGCAGCACCCTCCGGCGACCGGCATCGGGCCCACGGTGCGCGA